>JAFGKZ010000266.1 GCA_016928315.1 Calditrichaceae bacterium | reverse complement strand
ATATTCTGATTTAGATAGTGAGTTGGTTAAAGTTACAATAAATGCATCAGACGATGGTCAATTAGTTTATTTGATGAAGAAGAACAATAATGAAATTTTAGATCTAAACTATTTTTCCGGAAATAAACTCATCCGATCTGCTGAATTTCTGGAATATGAAAAAGAGGATGGTTGGGGTCAGGAAATACCATCATATATTAAGTTGACTAATCATCAATGGCATTATGCGCTGGAAATTCATTTGCTTAAGATTAGTATAAGGTATGATGCCGGCAAAGTATTTAACGCAAATTAAGCCGGATAATTAATTGTATCAAAAAATACTCGAATCTTTTTTCAAACATCGCTGGATTGTTTTAATTGCTGTCGCTTTAGTGTGGTTTTTGGCTGTTTATTCTGCATTAGGTATAAAGCTGAATGAAAACATCATGGATCTGCTGCCGGATAATGATAAGCGGATCAGCGCCTATCGGGAAATCTATGATAAATTCAATCCTATGAATACAGTATTCATCGACCTGGCCCTGACGAAGGATAAATCCAATATAAAATTGTTAATTACTTCGGCAGACAGTCTGTACGCGGAACTAAATAAATCATCATTCTTTAATAAAACCATCTATCGCTGGCAGATACAGGATTTACAACAGGCTTTAAATATTCTATCCGAATACCAAAGTGTATTATTTACAAAAGAGGATTCAATAGATGTACAACATAAGCTTAACGAATCCTATATCCGTGAGCGCATCCGGCAGTGGAAACGGGCCATGCTGGAAACCCCCTCGCCTTTTCTGGCTGATCAGTTTATAAGTGATCCGCTGGATTTCAGCAGCACTCTGCAAAAAAAGCTTTCCAACTCTCAGGCCGGCAATGAAAACATCACCATTTCCCAGGGGCGTCTTTTCAATAAATCAAAAAACCACATTCTAATTATGGCACAACCCAAATTTAAAAGCACAGATACAGGTAACGGGCGTACGTTAATAAATTTTTTGGATTCTCTTTTTGGGCAACTTGAGACGGATACACAAAATCAAATCGATATTTCCTATCTTTCGGCACATCGCTTTAGTATTGAAAACGCTAACCGCATTCAATCCGATATACAACGGACGGTAATACTAGCCTTAATTGCAATTATTATTTTATCACTGCTGGTTTATTCCCGGCCTTCTTTAATAATTTTAACGCTGCTTCCGGCTTTATTTGGATCAGCGATTTCTCTGGGACTTATACGATGGTTTAATCCGATGATATCCGCTATTGTCATCGGCAGCGGCGCAATGCTCATCGGTATTACGGTAGATTATGGTATCCATTTTCTTTATCACCAGAATCAGGAAAATACACCGGTAAAAGATACGATTGGCCGATTGCTGAAGCCGCTTTTACTAAGCGCGGGTACGACTATTACGGCTTTTATTGCTTTACAGTTCTCACATTTACCGGGTTATCGGCAGTTAAGTTGGTTTGTTGTACTTGGAATTTTCGGGGCTTTGCTTTTTGTAATTTTTATTTTACCTCTTCTAATTAGGCCATCTACAAAATTTATAAAACCGGTTTTACCAGTTCAGAGAATATTTCCTTTTCTTTTTAAAACCATTTCAAATCGACGAACGTTTGTGTTCATTGTATTGATAATATTAACCATTCTTGCTGTCCCCGGTTTTATGCGGCTGAAATTTGACGGCGATGTACAGAATTTAAATGCAGTTTCTCCGGCAATTCAATCGGATATACAAAGAATAAAAAATGGATATGGCAATATTTTATCATCCACCCTGCTGATGGTTCAAGCGAAAAACATCGATGACGCCCTTCATATGAATGAATTAATCATTCAACAAATAAATGGGGACTTTTCCAGCCAACAAGTCCAAATTTCAAGTGCGGTAATTCCTTTATTACCATCGCGACAAAAACAATTTGAAAATCAGCAGCGCTGGAATCATTTGTTTAACAGGGATCAGATTCAGGACTTATCTTCCATGCTTAAACAGGCTGCGCGCCAATCCGGGATTAGGGAAAGTGTGTTTGATCAGTTTATACAAAATCTCAATATCGACGCCGGATATTTAACTTATAAGCAATATAAGGGTACCCTGCTGGAAACTATATTGAACAATGTAATTCAATCAGATTCGGATCAAACTTACATTCTCTCAAATTTACAGGTTAAATCTAATAAAGAAATGAAAGCTCTGGATCAGGTGATCAAAGAGTTGGATGTAAACGCTATTATTTATGATGGAAAATCCTTTGTAGCTCAAATTGTTGATCTAATTCTGTCTGAATTAAAACGTATTGGAATTATTGCCTTCCTATTGGTTCTCGTTTTTATTTCGTTTGGTGTATGGAATTTTAAATCTATCCTCATCATTGTGACGCCCCTGCTGATCAGTATTTTTTGGACATTTTCCATTTTAGGCTGGTTGGGGATTGAGATTAATATTATTAATAGTATCATTTCTGTCTTCATTTTTGGTCTGGTTATTGATTACAGTATCTTTCTGACGTCCAGTTTTGAATATACGCAGTCAAGTTTCAAACACACTTCCGGTGGAGCAATTTTAATTTCAGCTTTGACCACAATGATCGGGTTGGGCGCCTTGGTTTTTGCCGGACACCCGGCTTTGTATTCACTAGGATTAACCGCATTAATCGGAATTGGCAGTGGATTAATTGTCATATTGTTATTTATACCGGCAGTTCTAAAAAATAAATTTAAAGATAACCTAGTTTAGATCGAGTTTAAATAATAAGTTGTAAAATATTGATAACAATTTCATTTAAGTAAAATATTTTATAACTTACAAATTATTTGTTTCATTCTGGCATAACATAGTCAAAATCAAATAGTTGTATATGTTGTAATTAATAATGTTATAATTATTAAGGAGGTAAAATGAGAATATTTTTTTACTTGTTATTAACCTTTGCATTTGTAGGATTATTGATTATTCCTAATGCATCGTTCGCAACAGGATTAGGTATCCAAATTCCCTCAATTGCCAGCGGAACGTCTAATCGTACTATAGATCCTGAGGATGGAGATACTTATGATATTGAACAGGATATTGGCCATTTTGGTTTTGGATTTGTTTTGGATACCAAAGTGGCAAAACGAGGTGTTTTCAATTATCGGTTAAATATTAATTATGAAATAGTCGATCTTGGCGATGAAAACGCCTGGAAAGAAGATTTTAAACGATTGGCCATCGACAATACCTTTGGTTTTGCCGTATTGCAGTCAAAGGTGGTTCGGTTATGGATTGGTCCGCAGGTACGTTTGGCTTATATGAGCTACAGTTCCGATCTTGAATATGCTTCCCTGGATGTAAACCTTATCGGACTTGGTTTAGCTCCGGTTTTCGGCGCCAATTTTAATATCGGCAGTTTAGTGTCCATCTGTCCTGAACTTGGCTATCGATTTTCAATTTATGGAGGGTCAATGACATTTAATGAGGAATATTACAAATATGAACAGGAAGATGTCTGGGCGATGTCAAACAGGGAATTTTTCCTGAGATTAAATATTTTATTCAGAATAAGCGATAATTATGACGACTTTTTTTAGTGATTAAATGTTTATTCCTTTTAAAAAAATAGGGAATAAATTTGTGATTTTTATTGTAATTAATTAAGATTCTTACCTGTTTAGGAAAGAATCTTTTTTATGTGGAAGTTTTATGCCAGCCGATAATCCAATCATACAAATAAATGGTTTAAGAAAAACCTATAAAAATGCTAAACTACCTGCGCTTAATGGATTGGATTTATCCATTATTAAAGGTGAGGTATTTGGATTGTTAGGTCCGAATGGCGCTGGGAAAACAACTACTATCTCCATTCTCTGCGGATTAATGAACTTCGATCACGGAGAAATCAGAGTTCAAACAAAAGATCTGCAGAAAAATCTTTCTGAAATAAAAAAGTTGATCGGCGTTGCTCCCCAGGAAATTGCACT
>JAFGKZ010000265.1 GCA_016928315.1 Calditrichaceae bacterium | reverse complement strand
TTATGCTATCATATAAATGTAAAAATGGTAGCAGCGCTTCTATTTCTGATCATAAAATTTTAACTGGTCATTCATATTAATTATTTAAGAAAGACTTATGCGTTTATTTACAGTGTCGGATTTACATGTTGATTTTAAAGAGAACCGGGAGTGGATTGAAACACTTTCTGAATCCGAATATAAAAATGATATACTGCTTTTAGGCGGTGATGTTTGTCATAATTTAGAACGATTACAGAAAACACTGCTGCAGATTCGTTCAAAATTTTTCAAATTGTTTTTTGTACCGGGTAATCATGATCTTTGGCTTAGGGACGAAACATACAAAGACTCGCTGGATAAATTTGAAACAATCAGACATTTTTGCCGGGAAAATGATATATCAATAAGACCGGAGAGGATAAGCAATACCTGGATTGTCCCTATATTTTCCTGGTATACCCAGCCTGGTGAAGGAAAGGATACACTGTATTGGCCCAAAAAAGGCGAGGATAATAATAATCGCTTGTGGAGTGATAATTTTTATATAAAATGGCCAAACAGCAAATTCCCGGATTCGGCCAGTCGTTATTTTTTTGATTTAAATACCACGATGCTGACCGAGAAAATCAATGGATCGGTAATATCATTGAGTCACTTCATTCCGAGAAAAGAAATGATGTTCAGTCAATATCCGCCGAATATTGATCCGGAACTCATTAAAAAATACGACCGTCATCCGGAATTCAATTTCAGCCGGGTGGCAGGTTCCAGTCTGATTGATCAGCAAATAAGACAAATCGGATCACGATTGCATGTTTATGGTCATCAGCA
Source organism: Calditrichaceae bacterium (assembly GCA_016928315.1). Classification (GTDB taxonomy): domain Bacteria; phylum Calditrichota; class Calditrichia; order Calditrichales; family Calditrichaceae; genus JAFGKZ01. The sequence goes on along the minus strand of JAFGKZ010000265.1, from coordinate 7,770 downwards.
TATCAATCGGGATAGGGAAATTGAAGGGGTACGTTATGTGGCTCATTGTCTTGGTTATCCTAATGAACGTAAGCGTGGTGTGATTAAGGGAATAGAACAAGGGCTCAAAGAATTAATTATAATTTAATATCAGGTAAGAAAAATGATTAAGAGAATACTTATCATCGTCGTTTTGTTTATGTGTGAATTGCTCTTTGCTCAACATACGGTGAAAGAAATTAACTTCCTCAAGGAATACGGACTGAAGTACAATGCCGCCGGACCCATTATCACTAAAGTAGATTCTTTGAGGAATCGCCTGGCCGTTCTGCACACCAATTCATCCATGGTTTCTGTTATTAATTGCCGGGATAATAGCGTAACAAACATCCCGATTAAAAGCCGGGGTATTCAGCATCTCAAGGATGAATCGATGATTATTGATAATCGGTCTGGAATTATTTATGCCATCGGAAACCGTTGTTTGCATGTGGTTTTTCCTAAACAGGAAATATCAAAAACCTTTACTCTGGATAAACAATATGAAATGATTGCGGTTGATGAAAATACCGGTGATGCTTATCTGGCTGGGCGGGAATCAAAAAGAATTGCACATATAAAATTTAGTAATGGAAGGGTGTCATATTTATCATGGCTGGAGCATGAAGAAAGTCTGATGAATCTCAATCAAACACCGCCTCCGTCGATTCGAAAAATTGTATTTGATAACGAATTAAAAAGAGTAATTGCTGTTGACGGATTTACCTCGACACTTCATACATATGATGCCGGAAAAAGGAAACGAATTTCTGAGAGGATACTTAATCTTGAGACTGGCGCGCGCTGGCATTATGCAGGATACAATCAAAAAACACATCACTTTTACTTGGTTGTGGAAAATGATAAACGACAAGTGTGTCAAGCCGCAAAGATTGATGTGGTGAATGAAAAGGATGTGATCATAGAATTACCCGGATATACCGAAGGCGTCGGAATTACTTACAACTATGCGCGGGATGAGATATATATTCCCTACGATAATTTTGCTTCTGTTCATGTTGTTGATTTTAGAAAGAATGGTGAGCTTGCTGAGATTAAATTACCGCTTTATGGCAATGACGCCACAGCAATCGATATTGGCAATGATATTCTCTATGTAGCCTGTTGGGCCTATGGCGAAATTGAAGTGGTTGATATAAAGACCCGGAAATTTATCCATCGTATTGCTAATTTAGGGATTATCCCGCATATGTTTAACATGAGCTATAATCCGCGTAGTGAGCGATTATATCTGCCAATTGGTGCAACGGCAGTAAACGGAACATTTGGCTCGGCAATAACGGTGGTTAATCCGTTGAATGACGAAGTGGAAAAGATTTATACCGGTTGGGCGCCGAAGGAAATAATTCAATTGCCGGGTAAGGATGAATACCTGATATTTAATGCCGAAGACCGAATTGCCCATGTGCTTAGTGATGGCAGTTATACAATGCATTCCCTGCCTTTTGAGTACCCGATTCAGGCGGCAATAACAAAAGATAAAAATATTTATCTTTCGTACGGCCCGCACCAATCCTATTGGCCAAATGTTTACATCTGGGGCGCTAAAAATGGTATCCTGCATATTGAGAGTGAAACCTTACATATTATGGATCGTCGTATCCCGCGTATGGCCCAGAAAATTGCAGTGGATTCCGCAGGCGTTCTCTATGCATTGCAAAACAGCTGGGGCAATGAAAATCAATTTTTAGCCGTGATGGAAGATGAAATCCGTGAATTTGATGCACGAAATAATATTACCCTGGATGCAAAAATTGAACGCGAAACCATGCAGCGAATTTTAAAATATGATAAAACGAGCCATCTTTTATACTTGGTGAAGATTGGGGAAACTGATAATGAAAATGGAAAACTGCAAATCATAGATTTGTCATTACGGAAAATGATAAAAGAATTAGAAATTGGTCTGAATCCTGTGGATTTATATTTTAATGATCGGTTCATTTATGTTTCCAATTTTGATTCCAATACCCTAAGCAGGATTGATAAGGACACATTTGAGATTGAAACAATCAAAACAGACAAAAAACCGTTTAAACTGGCTGGGTTGGATAGTATAGTCTATGTAATAAACCATAAATCTGCCAGCCTTCAGCGATTTGGCCCGAAACAAAAATCCTGGAAAATTCCGGTTGATGGCGGCCCGGATAACCTATTTGATTATCATGAAAAATTGATTATAACAGCGCATAATTCGCGGGAATTGAATATTGTTGAATTTGATCCTGCAACAGAACTATTTTCAATTCTACACAATTTTAAATATCCTTATGGAGAAGTCAGTCTAGATACCAATAATAATTCCTTTTATTTAAGCGGGCAATTCAGAGATGGGATTTATGAATTGAGTAAAATCAGGACAGACAACCGGGGAAGACTTTGGATAACGGATTTTTTATCAGGAAGATTATTTATTATTTATTAATTAATTCATTTATGGCGTCCTGAAGGTCTTTTACAGCGAATGGTTTCTTTAAGAATTGTATTTTGGGATCAGATATTTTATACTTTTCAGATCTGTCAAGGCCGGAAATAAATAATACAGGACAATTGGGATAAAACTCTTTAAGTTTTTCATAGGTTTCTTCGCCGGTTAAGTCGGGCATATACATATCAATAACCATCACATCAAACTGGTTGGAGTGGTTAGAGGCAATCTTCAACGCATCCATTCCCGATGAAGCCGTCGCCGATTCCATGTCAATCATATCAAGCACTTCGGTTACGATATCCCGCAGGGCTTCCTCGTCATCAATTACCAGGGCTCTTTTTTTGTTTTCCATCTTTGCCAAAGAATACTCCAATACCTCTATATGCTATATGTTATCAATCGATATTTACACACGTTTACGAAAAAAGTTACATAAAAGATTTTTACCAGGCAATAACCGTCTTTGTTTTCTGAAATTTAGTTACTGATATGCGCTCATTATCGGGTTAAAGCAGGATTATGCAGAATGTACCCGTGACTGTCCATGCGGTATTTGCGCTGCAGTTCCAGCGTATCGGCCGGCATCAGGGCCATAAATCCAAAACGTTCGCGAATCTCATCGATGGCGCCGTTGAGCAGTTCCTGTCTGGTTTGTTCATTGAACAGGAATTGCTGGTAATGCTGCGGTTCAATATTACTGGCGGATACGCCAACATGCCGGATACGAATACGGCGCAGATGGATTTCTTCGAATATCTGATCCACATGGGTATATATTTCCTTGCCGTCATTGGACGGATGGGACATGCTTTTGCTGCGGGCGTGCCGTTTGAAATCGGAGTAGGCCAGTTTAACGGAAAGGGTGCGGCAGACCAATCCTTCCTCGCGTAGTTTTTTGGCGATTCGTTCGGTCAGATACTGCAGGGTGCCTTTAATAATTTTCATATCCGAGGTATCTTCTTCAAAGCTGGTTTCCCGGCTGAGCTGGCGGGGAATAATTTTACGCGTGACTTCACGGCGGTCCTGACAATTGGCTAATTCCCACATTTTAATGCCATTCTTTCCGAACAACTGTTCCATGATCCGTTTGTTCAAACGGGCCAGTTCGCCGATTTTAAAAATATGCAAATCCGTTAATTTATCTTTGGCAATACGGCCGATACCGGGCAAACAATCTACCGGCAGCTGCGCCAGAAATTCTTTTTCCTTTTCCGGCTGGATACATACAATACCCCGTGGTTTTTTTAGGTCGGAGGCGATCCGGGCAATGAGTTTGCTGGTGCCGACGCCAACGGATAACCCCACGCCCACCCGCCGATACACCTCGTCGGTGATGGCTTTGGCCACGTATTCCACGGATGGATACAAATGCATGGCTCCGCTTAAATCCAGATAGGCGTCGTCGAGAGAGGTGAATTCTACCTTTGGCGTGTATTGGAGATAGACTTCCTGAAACACATCGGATACGGCCCGATAGTGTTCGTAATTACCCTTAAGGAAAATTGCCTGCGGGCAGAGAGCATTAGCTTTAAACAAAGGCATGCCGGTGCGGATACCTTTAGCGCGGGCTTCGTAACTGGCCGTATGAACAACGCCGCGCTGTTCGGCCTTTCCGCCGACGATAACCGGCTTGCCGCGTAAAAGGGGATTAAAACCCTGTTCCACCGAAGCGAAAAATGCATCGGCGTCTATGTGCATGATGGTACGCATAGTTGTCATTAGTGAGTGGTCATTTCTCATTACATCATTCATTGTCAAATGCTTCGCGTCATTAGTCAGTAGTCATTTGTCATTGGTGGTTTTTTTGCCAATGGATTTTATATAAGCATTCAATTTAATATTGAGAGTTTCTAACTGGGATTTTAGTTCTTCAAATACATTTGTTGTAATAAGGTTTCTGTTTTTAGCTTTTGAAAGCCAGGTGATAGTTTCGTAAAGAGAACCTCTTGCATAATATGTGAACTGTTTATTTTCTTTAAAGTGGTATCTTCCATATCCTTCACTGATATTGGCGGCAATGGAATCTGCTGATCTTATTATCTGATCGCCAAGTGTACGCTTTTCAAAATGCTCCCATGCTTTAACTATTTCCCATACCTTATTTCCTATTTCCATACTAATCTGGTATACCTGCAACTCTTCAAGTTTCATAATCCCTCCACATAATTTTTTCAAATGACTAATGACCACTGACTATTGACCATTGACCACTGACTATTGATCAATCACCCTCCAAGACAAACCCTCGCTACCTGCCAGTCAAAATCGGAACTGTCAAATTGCAGTTCAAAATAATCGGAGCTGTCCGAAATAATAGAATAATGATGCTGCTTGTTATAACCGCGGTGGCTTATCCAGTGACCGTTTAGCTGCCGGATTTTATAGACCCGTCCGTTCCACTTAAAACGCAGCGGCCGCAGTTTACCGTCCTTAAAGTAAGTGATGACTTCAATAGTTTCGAAAATATCCTCGAACGTCATAATTCAATGTACCTGTAAATAATTTTAAACATATACAAACGTACACCAAAATATAAAGGATGCACTACGAAAAAGCAAGGGTAAAATAAAGAATCCGATGACACGTCATTCCGAATTTATTTCGGAATCTTTATGGTAGGATGTAGATGCTGAAACAAGTTCAGCATGACGAAGCGGTCAATATTGATTTAAAAATTACAGTTCCCGAATTACAGAAGTCACTTTACCGATAATCTCAAATCCGGGCGTACCGGTTTCAACAATGAGGGGAGAAGATTTTGCCCCGGCTGTTTCCAGGCGAATCAGATTTCGCTCAAAGAAAATCTTGCGGATGTAAATGCGCGGTCCCAAACGCACGGCGGCAATATCGCTATTATGCAGGGTCGCATCCAAGGTGACCGTTAAAAAATCACCATATAAAATACCGGCCGCTGAGAGGCCGTCATCCATGGCTTTGAGAGAAATAGTACGTGCATCGCTATTTTTAATATTATTGACCAGTTCACCAATGCTGTAATCGCCGCTGGTATTAAAATCGGTTTCAACACGAACCTGACCCATCAACGGGATATTATAAAATTCATGGTTATCTTTATTATCAGAAGAAGATGTCATATATCTATTTTTTGCTACAGATTCCATATTCTATTTAGAATAACGAAAGGGACAATTCGGAATAAAAATATACTCAAAACGGCCCCTTTAGTAAAAACTCTATTTTTGATTAATGTATTTCGCGTACCAGGCCAACAACTTTACCCTGAATGGACCATTCGCCTTCGGGGTAAATATCTTTGAATTGCGGGTTTTCTGCTTTCAGGAATGTTTTCTTGGATTCAACCATCAGGCGTTTTACGGTAACTTCATCATCGAGCAGAGCGACGACGATATCTTTATTATGAGCCGTATTGGTGGAATTTACAACGACAAGATCATCATCATAAATACCGGCGTTAATCATACTATCGCCGCGCACTTTCAGGGCAAAATAACGTCCTTCGGATTTGATGAGCGCCCGGGGGATGGAAACATAGCGTTCAATATTTTCCTGAGCCAGAATAGGAAATCCTGCGGCAACACGTCCGATAAGCGGAACATCGGTTTCATGACTATTACCTGCTGCATATTCCGGATCGATAATCCGTAAACCACGAGCAGACGAATCCTTCTCTAAATAACCCTTTTTGACCAGAGCGTCGATATGCTTCAAAATAGCAAATTTGGATTTAATGCCCAGGTTATCAGCCAGCTCCTGGTATGAAGGCGGGTAACTTTTTTGTTCGATGTACTTTGCGATTGCTTTAAGGATTTGTTTCTGCCGCTCGGTGATTTTTTTCATTGAATGCACTCCTGATAAATGTACCAAAGTACACCAATTATAAAAAATAGAAATAGGATTGTCAAGAGGATTTTGAGGATTATTTTACTAATTCAATAAAAATCCGCTCAAAACTTTGTTTCTTTTCGGATTCCATCCGTGCGATTTCTTCTTTTGAAACCATCTTCAGTATTTTTCCCTGGTGCATTATGATAATCGGATCACACCAATCCTGGATCAGCGCTAAAATATGTGAAGATAAAATGATTGTCTTACCGGCAGCGGCTAATTCATTTAAATAATTCTTTAAATTATACAGGGCAATAGGATCCAGTCCGTTAAGCGCTTCATCAAAAATCAGGTAATCGGATTTGCCAATCAGGGTTGAGGCGATAGAAATTTTCTGGCACATGCCATGCGAATAATTGATGATCAGTTCATTTTCCTTGTCATGTAAATTGAGCATCTTAAAAAGAAATGTAATTTCGTTATCCAGATCCGCAGTCTTACGCAATGTTCCGATCAATTCCAAATATTCACGACCCTTAAGAAAGGGCAGCAGAACGGTATCTTCCGGCGCATAACTGCAATGCTCTTTTACCCAGTGCCTATTTTTATGCAATGGCTTTTCATCATAAAGAATCTCACCGCTATACTCACTGATCATTCCAACACAGGCTTTAATAAGTGAGCTTTTCCCGGCGCCGTTAGGCCCGATCAAACCGGTGATTTTATTCTGCGGAATATCGATCGAAATATCATCAACGGCCAGTTTTTCTTCGTATTGCACACTCAAATTTTTAATAGAAAGCATTCAAACCTCAGGATTTAAAATAACGGTAACTTTTATAAAAATAATATATCAGCAGAATAATACTGATCAGGGGACCGACCAGGCGATAATTGATAGTCATGATCAGAAGGAATAAAATGGTGAAATGATAGGCGTAACCGGCCAGCCGTGGATCATCATAAAATATAATCTGAAAATTCAGCATGATGGATAATACTATGATGGAAAAGGGCAGTATCAACAATATCATATTTAACTGTTCATTCAGATTAAAGCCCGCAATGAATAACATAATCCAGTAACTAATTAAAATAATTATGATAAATATGAATTCAACTAAGAATTTACTCAGCCATAGATGACGGAATCGAAACGGTACGGTGTGAAAATACCAATCGGGTTCGGGCTGGACATATTTTTCATTAAAATAATTACTGTAATGAAGCCAAATAACCAAACCCGTCAATATTGCTAATATTGCATCTTTATTTTCAATTTGTGAAAGTGCAATTAGAATCATTAAAATAAGATAGGAAATAAAGGTGATCCACTTTAATCTTCGGTACGAAGGATTACGCCAGAGCCCGAGTAATTCTTTATTAAAAAGCGCCTGTAATTTGACCGGTAAGAATTTTGGAATTTTTTTAAAATCCAATCGGCCCTTTTGATGATTCACCGGCCAGGTTGATTTTGGGGGATAGATAAGTTC
>JAFGKZ010000025.1 GCA_016928315.1 Calditrichaceae bacterium | reverse complement strand
ATATTAAAAAATTACTAAAAAGCAAAATCCCGGCATCAGAACAATTTATCATAAAAAACCAGACGGGGATTGATGTGGGAATTGAAGTGCATATTCAGCCGCATCATTGCAAAGAGGGACTTTTACAGATACTGACATTAAAAAATTTTACTGATCATACCATCACAAACGGGAATGAAAAAAAACAAAGACAATTTCTTGAACGTCTGATTAAAGAACGTACCGGAAATCTACTTACCACTAATTCAAAGCTGCAAAAAGAAATCCGCGAACGAATCCAACGTGAAAAAGAACTGACGGAATCCAAAGAACGCTACAAAGAGCTGGTAGAAAAAGCCGGCGTGGCTGTTCTGATAGATGATGAAAACGGACAATTACAATATTTCAATAAAAAGCTGACTGAAATTTTTGGTTACACCTATCAGGAAATGAAAAAGAAAAATTTTTTAAAATTAATACACCCGGATGACCAGAAGCGAATCAGAGAAATTCATAAAAGGCGGTATCTGGGCTTAGAATCTGATTCAGCGTATGAAGTTAAAGCTACCAGTAAAGATGGCGCCGTATTATACCTTGATATACATACCTCTGTGATAATGGAAAACGGACAGATCAGGGGGAGCCGTTCTTTTATCTGGGACCGCACAGAGAAAACACTGATTGAAGCGGCGCACTTGCGTTCTGAACAACGTTATCGTGATTTATACGATAATAACCGGGATGGCATTGTTGTTTATGATATAGACGGCCGAATTATAGATTGTAATCCTGTATTTTTGGAAATGTCGGGCTATGCTCTGGCAGAAATTATCACATTGAGCAATCAGGATATTACACCCAAAAAATGGGTTAAACTCGATGTTGATATTGTGCAAAGCCAAACTCTGAAACGCGGGTATTCCGAAATATATCAAAAAGAATATATCCACAAAGATCAAAATGTTTTTCCGGTTGAACTAAGAACGTATTTGATGAGAGATGATAAGGGAAAACCGGAAGGTTTTTGGGCCATTATCCGCGATATTTCGGATAGAAAAAAAATTGAAGCTGAAATGAACATGCTGGTACATACCATAAAAAGTGTTCGAGAGGCGGTTAGCGTTACAGATTTAGACGATAATATTTTATTTGTCAATGAAGCATTTATAAAAATATACGGATATAACGAAAAAGAACTCATAGGTAAAAATATCAGTTTAATCCGATCACCGCATAACGATCCTGCGTTAGTTAAGAGAATCCAGCCGGAGACCATCAGCAAAGGATGGATTGGCGAGTTGATTAATCGCCGAAAGAATGGTGAGGATTTTCCAATTTATTTATCTACCTCTGTTATTCACGATGAGAAAAAAAATCCGATTGCCTTAGTTGGTATTGCCTCGGATTTATCTGAGCGAAAAGAAATTGAGGCGCAGCTGCGCCAGTCGCAAAAAATGGATGCTGTCGGCAAACTTGCCGGTGGCATTGCTCATGATTTTAATAATATTCTCAGCATTATTAACGGTTATTCTGATCTGGCGCTTCAGGAAATAGGCGAATCGCATAGGTTGTACAAAAAAATAAACCAGGTGCGTAACGCCGGGGAAAAAGCCAGTAATCTGGTAAAACAGCTCCTGGCGTTTAGTCGTAAGCAGATTATTGAAACAAAGATAATCGATATTAATAAATTAATTGCGGATTGGGATTCTGTATTTACCCGATTAATCGGGGAAGATATTGAAACACAGATTAAGCTTGATCGCGATATCGGTATGATAAAAGCAGATCCAAATCAATTGGAGCAGGTATTTGTAAATATCATTTTAAACGCGCGTGATGCGATTAATCAGAAAACGGATATCGCATCAGAGAAGCAAATAACCATTCAAACGCGCAATGTCAATTTAAATAAAAAATTCACCGACAAACACAAAGGCAGCAGTTCGGGTGTTTATGTGGAGATATCAATTTCGGATACGGGAATTGGCATACCGAACGGGACAAAGGAAAAAATCTTTGAACCATTTTTTACAACCAAGGAAGAGGGAAAAGGCACGGGGCTTGGGTTATCGATGGTCTATGGTATTGTGAAACAAAATAATGGCAGTATATATGTGGATAGCAAACCGGATAAAGGAACAACGTTTAACATTTACTGGCCTATTGTCGAATCCGAAATATCAGAGACTACTAAAAAACACATGAAAGAAAAAATTGTAGGTGGTAATGAGGCTATATTAATTGTGGAAGATGAAGCGGATGTACGCGATGTGGCATCAGAGACCTTGCAATCTGTCGGTTATAATATTTTTGAAGCAGCCAATGGTATCGAAGCGCTGGAATATATCAAACATAATGGCTCTCAACTTTCTCTTGTTATAACAGATGTTATCATGCCTGGCATGGGCGGTAAGGAATTGGCGGAAAAAATTAAACAAATTCAACCGGATTTAAAAGTGCTGTTTACTTCTGGTTATACAGATCAAGACATTGTAGCGGGTGGAAAACATAATCATACAATTAATTTTCTGCATAAACCTTATTCCATTCATGAGCTGTCGAAAAAAGTTCGTGAGTTGATTGAGAATTAAGTTATAAAATCTATATCTGCATTACGCTATCTTTTTTTACATTATTTTATTTTGGAAATCAAATATTCTGCCTGTAGTCAATGGAATTTTTGAACCGGATTGGGTATATTTTATCCGCGTTCAATTATAAAAAAGAGCTATGGCTATTCATGACGATAAAAATGTATCAAATTGATGCTTTTACTGATAAAGTATTCACGGGTAATCCTGCTGCGGTATGTCCGTTGGATGAATGGCTTGACGATGAGATGATGCAGCATATTGCGCAGGAAAATAATCTGGCTGAAACCGCTTTTTTTGTCAGAAATAAGGATGAATATCAAATTCGCTGGTTTACGCCTACTAAAGAAGTGGACCTATGTGGTCATGCAACTTTAGCGAGCGCCTATGTCATTTTTAAACATCTTGATAAAACAATTGATACGATAAAATTTACATCAACAAGCGGTCCGCTTTATGTCAATCAAGAAAACGGGAAAATTGCGCTTGATTTCCCCTCAATCCCGCCTGTTGATTGTAAGATGCCGGCGTATTTAACTCAAGCGCTTGGAAGCGAACCTGATAATATAATGAGCTGCAATAACTATCTTGCGGTATTCGCTTCAGAAAAACAAATTGCCGATATATCGCCTGATTTTTCACTTCTTTGTAAACTGGATTTACAAGGCGTTATTATAACAGCGCCGGGTAAAAATGAAGATTTTGTTTCACGGTATTTTGCACCTAAATATGGTATACCGGAAGATCCTGTAACCGGATCGGCCCATTGTACCTTAATTCCATACTGGGCAGAACGACTGAATAAAACACACTTAACGGCAAAACAAATATCACGGCGCAGTGGAAAATTGTTTTGTACGGATTTGGGTGATCGCGTTAAGATTGCCGGTTATGCGGTTGAATATTTATCCGGAAATATTGAAGTATAAGGATACATTTTTTTTAGAAGATGAATATATTAGACAATTATTTTAGTTTTATAATTAATTCAATTGTAGATTAAATCTGGAACGCCAGATGTTAAATGAACTATTTACAACCGAAAATTATTGATTCAAATTTATTTTATAGTAAAATTTGTAACATTAACTGATGTCATGATGTAACCTGGTTTTTTGGAGAAGATATATTTTAAGTAAAAAAATACATACCGGAATTATTGGTTACAAATCATCCAATCTTTTTAGTGGATTTGGCTCATGTAATTGGTCAGATAAACAGGTATTACTAATCATATTTATAATCTTATTGCCCGCATTTTTCCTGCAGGCAATTTCCCTTTCAGTAAAAGCCAAAACAGGCGCACAGGTAAAATTTGAAAATCTGTCAATAACTGAGGGCTTGTCTCAGGTTACGGTATATGCCATTTTACAAGATCATCGCGGCTTTATGTGGTTCGGAACACGTGATGGATTAAATAAATACGACGGCTATAATTTTACAGTATATCGTCATCAGCCTTATGATTCTACATCACTCACACATAATAAAGTAAATGCGCTGCTGGAAGATCATAAGGGTATCATGTGGATCGGAACCGATGATGGTCTTAATATTTATAACCGCGATCAGGATTGTTTCCGTGCAGCCGTTAATGATTCAATAAACGCATTGAAAATTTGTCACAAAGTAGTTACTGCTATTTATGAAGACCGCAATGGGAATCTTTGGATCGGCACAGAAGGTGGATTATGCAAAATAAATCAGAACCGGAATAAAATTTTAGAATATATATCAGATACGAATAATCGGAAGACCCTGAGTAACAGCCATATCACTGTTATATTTGAGGACAGCCAGGGTGCCATGTGGATTGGTACAGATAATGGCTTAAATTATATGCAGCCAGGGACAGAAAAATTCTTACGATTCCAGCATCAACATAATAACCCAAATACCATCTGTGATAATCGTATTAATGATATCTATGAAGACAAAACTGGAAATTTATGGATTGCAACGCATGATGGTCTGAGTAAATATGACCGTAAGAAGAATCAGTTTCGCACCTATGCGCATTCACGTTATAACCAGAACTCATTGCCTGATAACATGATAAATGTAATTCTGCAGGATAAAAAAGGATTTTTGTGGTTAGGTATGGAATTTGGCTTAAGCGTTTTTAATGATCGATCCGGTGTTTTTAGCAATTTTTATAGCGACAGAGCCGATAAGTTCAGCATTAGCGATAATAATATTTATTCCATTTATGAAGACCGCTCAGGTATTATATGGATTGGCACATATGGCGGTGGAATATGTAAATATAATCCGCTGCTCGAACGGTTTACTCATTATCTGATCAACCAGAATAAAGACAAAAATACGCCTAATAATTTTACATATGCGTTTGAACAGAATAAAAAAGATATTATATGGATTGGCACAAACCAGGGATTGTATAGATTTAACCGCAGAAATGGGGCATATCAAAGATTCTTCCATACCACGGGTGACAGTAATTGTCTTAGCGATAATCGTATCCGCACTCTTTATTTTGACAGTGAAGGTTATTTATGGATTGGAACCTATAATGGTTTGAACAAATTTGATATACATACAAAATCATTTAAGGTATTTAAGAATAATCCATATGATGAGAACAGTCTGAGTAACGATTTTATCACTGTGATAGAAGAATTTCCCGTTGGCATCTTATGGATTGGAACGAATGGCGGCGGCTTAAACCGTTTGGATATCAAACGCAATAAATTTACACGATACACAGCAGATTCAACTTTCAATAATCCGCTTAGCAGTGACCGTATATTTGAAATTCATGCAGATAAGCAGGGATTTATATGGTTGGGTACCTATGGGGGCGGCTTGAATCGGCTGAATGCAGAATCCGGAGACTTAAAGATATACAACTATCAAAAAAACAATATCAATTCAATCAGCGGTAATTATATTTATTCAATTCATGAAGAGTCCGATAGTGTTTTTTGGATAGGTATGTATGGAGCCGGTCTTAACCGATTTAATCCGCTGACGGAAAAATTTGTAAATTTTAATCAAATAGAAACACTGAAAAATATTTTAGTTTATGGCATTCTTGAAGACGGTAAAAAACGCCTTTGGATGAGTACCAATCACGGTCTGATTTGTTTTGATCCGAATGCTGAAGATCAGTCAAAAAAAATTAAACGATATGATATTAAAGACGGCTTGCAGAGCACGGAATTTAATTTTGGCGCTTATCATCAAAATGAACAGGGCGAAATGATTTTCGGCGGAGTGAATGGATTTAATATATTTCATCCGGATAGTATTGCAGATAATCTGTATAAAGCGCCTATTGTATTTACCGGTCTGGAAATTGAGCATCTTAAAGTGACGGTGGATTCTGATCAAGGATTGAAAAAGGCGCTTGGTGAACTACAGCAGATTGAACTGGAACCGGGTAAGAATTCAATTACATTTGAGTTTTCAGCGCTGGATTACAGCAATCCCGAAAAGAACCAATATGCGTATAAATTAATCGGGATTGATGATGACTGGATTTACACACCTTCTTCAAAACGATTTGCCCAGTACACCAATTTACCGGCAGGCCGTTATTTACTTAAAGTTAAAGGCACCAACAGCGATGGTATCTGGAATGAGGACGGAGCCTCAATAATCGTGATAGTCAAACCTGAGTACTGGGATACACTTTGGTTCAAAATTTTAACGGGTATTTTACTTATCGGGATCGGCGTATTTTTCTATAATATGCGTACGAATAATATTCGGCGCAGGAATGCTCAACTGCAGGAAATGAATTTTGCCCTTGGAAAAGAAATAGAGGAACGGTTAAAAGTTGAAGAAGCCCTGCAATATAGCGAGGAAAAATATCGAACCATAACTGATAATTTACATGCAGGGATTTATCGTAATACACCTAAAGCGTCTGGTAAGTTTATTGAAGTCAATCCCACTTTCATCCAAATGTTCGGATTTGATTCCAGAGAAGAAGCGCTTGAAACAGGCGCAGCTGATTTGTATCATGATCCCAAAGACCGTAATCGGTTTAAAAGAAAAATACGCCGTAAAGGTTTTGTGGATAATGATATCTATCTGTTAAAACGTAAGGACGGCAGCACCTTCTGGGCGTCGGTTACGGCAGTGGCCGTTGCCGATGATAAAGGGGAGGTGGTTTATTTTGACGGTATGATTGAAGATATTAGTGAACGGAAAAGAGTTGAACGAGCTCTAATTGAGAGCGAAGAAAAATACCGGATACTGGTGGAAAGAGCAACAGATGGCATTTTGATTGTTAAAGATGGGATTATTGCATATGCTAACCCGCGAATGACAATACTATCAGGATATGATACGGAGTCACTTCTGAGCACTTCATTTATAACTTATGTTGAACAGGAAGATGCGAATAAATTACAGGAGTATTATAAAACCCGGCTTAATAGAAAAGAAACCACATCCACATTTGAATTATCACTGATTCATAAAAAAGGCCATAAGATAGTTACGGAAGTCAATGCAAGTTTAATAAGTTACGAAGGTGAACCTGCTGATCTTATTTTTATACGTGATATTTCAATCCGGCGGCAGTATGAAATTCAATTACGACAAACCCATAAAATGGAGGCGATTGGCCACCTGGCCGGCGGTGTCGCCCACGATTTTAATAATATCCTGACTGTAATAAATGGTCACGCAGAATTAGCCCAATTGATGATGTCAAACAAAAGTAAAGCATATAAACATATTGATGATGTTATCAAAAGTGCAGGTAAAGCCAGCAATCTCATCCGGCAATTACTGGCGTTTAGTCGTCAACAGATTATTGAACCGAAAATTATTGATGTTAATAAAGTCATAATGAGTCTGGATAATATGCTTCACCGTATTATTGGCGAAGACTTACAAATGGTCAGTAATTTAATGGAAGATTTACATCCCATTAAAGCCGATCCGGGTCAGATTGAACAGGTGTTGATGAATTTGATTATTAATGCACGGGACGCAATTCTGGATAACAAAAATCAAAAAGAAAAGAAAAAAATAATAATTGAAACCAGCAACGCACGGATTTCTGAAAACTATGCCAAGGAAAATCCAGATATTCGCCCTGGTGATTACGTTCTTATTTCTATTAAAGATACCGGGAAAGGTATGTCATCATCCACCATGGATCGGATTTTTGATCCGTTTTTCACGACTAAAGAACAGGGCAAGGGCACTGGTTTAGGTTTAGCCACAGTGTTTGGTATTATTAAACAAAATGAAGGACACATCGAAGTTGACAGCCAATTAGGCGAAGGTACCACCGTTAAGATATACTGGCCTTTTTCTGAGATTGAAAGTGAATCCGTTGAAAGTGCTGAAGCAGCCGATATTAAAACCGGCGGCAATGAAACCATTTTAATAGTTGAAGACGAAGAGAATGTACTGGAATTTGCAAAAGAAGCTTTACAAAGTTCCGGCTATCATGTTTTAGAGGCCAGAGATGGTAATGAAGCATTAGAGATTCTAACAAAAAATTCAGATAATATTGATTTAATAATATCCGATGTGGTGATGCCCAGAATGGGTGGACAGGAATTATCAGAAGAAGTAAAAAAGCGCTATCCCGGGCTAAAAATAATCATGATGTCCGGCTATACCGATAGTCAGATTATCCGAAGCGGGGCAGAATCACAATCAGTTAATTTTTTATATAAACCCTTCTCAATCAAAATCATATTAAAAAAAGTGCGGGAAATTTTGGACAGACAGCCATAGATAATCTGCAGGTATCCACTTTTAAATATTTAATATAAAATCAGGAATCCTATTATGAAATTTTTAGAGCTATTAATAATATTTTTATTATCACTATTATTGGGATGCAATAACAACTCACATAAAGGTCACAGGCAGGATATGGGTTTAATAGAAGATAACCGACTCAATGAGATATCCGGTATTGATAAAAGTGAAATGAACAAAAATGTATTCTGGCTTCATAATGACAGCGGCGATTCAGCGCAGATTTTCGCGCTGGATGAGAAGGGCAGACACTTGGGCCGGTTCAAATTAGCCGGAATTGAAAACAGAGACTGGGAAGATATTGCTATCGGCCCGGGACCAATTGACGGACAGTCCTATATTTATATTGCAGAAATCGGCGATAATCGCGCTGTGTACAATATCAAATATATTTATCGTTTTAAAGAACCCGTGATTGACAACAGTAAAATACCTTATGATTCAATTATCAGGGATATTGCTATTATTTCATTTAACTTTCCGGATGGTCTCCGTGATGCTGAAACCCTGATGATAGATCCCGTCAGAAAAGATTTAATTATTATTTCTAAAAGAGAAGAGCATGTTGGTGTATACGTGCTGCCGTTTCCGCAGGATAGTTCCTCTGTAAATGTACCGGAGCATATTGCTGTTTTGCCAATGACAAAGATAGTCGCTGGCGATATATCCGTTTCCGGTAATAAAATTATCGTGAAAAATTATGAAAATATTTTTTATTGGGAGCGGAAAACCGGTCAATCACTGAGGCAAGTATTTTTGCATCCGGCTGCTTATTTGCCGTATGTTGTTGAACCACAAGGGGAGGCCGTTTGCTGGTCAAATGATGAACAAGGCTATTTTACGACCAGTGAGGAAAAGGATGACACAGAAGCCCGGCTTTATTTTTACCCGCTTAAGTCAAATTTGCCTTAAACTTATTAACCGCCGCTTTGTACGTATTTAAAACGCGGTTTCTGGCGTACGTATGTTCTACAATGGGTTTCGGATATTTATTTGTTCCGAATGCCGGCGCCCATTTTTTTACATATGCCAGATCGGGATCAAATTTTGCTAACTGAGTTCCAGGATTAAATATCCGAAAGTAGGGGGCCGCATCGCAGCCACAGCCTGCTGCCCATTGCCAGTTGCCATTATTGGATGCCAGCTCAAAATCGAGCAATTTTTCCGCAAAATATTTTTCACCCCGGCGCCAGTCGATAAGAAGATGTTTTGTCAAAAAACTGGCAGTCACCATCCGAACCCGGTTGTGCATAAATCCGGTCGCATTTAATTCGTGCATGCCGGCATCTACCAAAGGATAGCCCGTTTCTCCATGACACCATTTCTCAAACTCATCTTCATCATTACGCCAGTTAATGCTGCCATATTGTTTTTTAAAAGGTCCCTGTTCTACATATGGGAAATGCCAGAGGACCATCATAAAAAATTCCCGCCATATCAGTTCACTTAACCAGGTCTCATTGGTATTCATACCTAAATCGACAAGAGACCGAATACTTACCGTGCCAAACCGAATATGTAACCCCAACCGTGTCGTTCCATCCCTGGCAGGGTAATCACGATTAAGATGATAGGATTTAATTTTTTCAATATCTGGAATTTTGTCAGGCATTTTAATTGATGATCTTTTAAATCCAATTTCATCAAGATTTGGAAACGGCAGATCTAAACCGTTCAGAAAATTTGCAGTTAATTTTTCAGATGGAAATTTATTTACATGCTTAAACTGAATAGTCTCAAGCCATCGTTTTTTATAGGGCGTATAAATGGTATAAGGTTTTTCTTCATTCGTTAAAATTTCGTCTTTTTCAAAAATGACCTGATCTTTAAATGTTTTAAACCGGATTTGTTTTTCAGTCAGCGTTTTTTTGATTTTTTCATCCCGGGCAATGGCATAGGGCTCATAATCATGATTGGTATAAAAGCAGTGGACATTGAGCATTCTAATTAAATCTTTACAGATACTTTCCGGCTCACCAACCAATATCAATAATGATGATTTGAACTTCTTCAATGCATTATTAATCTCATTAAGCCGGTGAAAAATAAACGATACTCGGGCATCGGATTTATCATTTAGTGTATCTAATATATGGGTATCAAAAATAAACAAAGCTATAACAGGGTAATCGGAATTTAGAGCCTGAAATAATCCATGATTATCTTCCAGACGTAAATCTCTTCGAAACCAAAAAATATTGACAGTATTTTTGATTTTTTTTAATTGTTTACTTATTCTTTCATGCATACTTTTTTGCTGTAAAGGCATGAGCTGTAACTGTCTTTAATATCAACTGAATATGTGTTTTATTTTTTCCGTACGATATCTAAAAATTTTCACAACAGCGTCTCTAACAAATAATGTATGGATTAAATTTGATAAAAACCATCCCGGCACTTCGTAATGTACAATATCTGTCATTTTTGTTTTATTTCCCTGAGCGATAAAACGATGTTCATGAATCCATGTTTTATAAGGGCCTTTTAGTTGTACGTCAGTAAAACGATGGGGAGGTTCCCAGTCCGTGATTTTAGTTTTCCATCTCATTGGTATATAGAATAATTTTATTCTGTAAGTTATTAGACTGTCTTTATTGATTATAACGGGCAAGGGAGTTAAAATTTTAAAACGTAGCCACTGCGGCGTAAGCTGCTCCAGGTTTTCTGCCTTACTAAAAAAAGCAAAGACCGTTTCAATTGAAGCGTTAATGACCACTTCTGTTTTTAACGAGTTCATAGTCCCATGGATACTTTTTTAAATGGTATTGATAAAATACTAATAAAGCAAAAAAAATATTCCTGAAATTTATCTGCAAAAATTTTAGAAACCAAACCTATTGATAAGCGTTATGCGATTTTCTAAATTTCCAGCCTTTATAAATTATTTATTTAAATTAATGTTTTGGAGTTAGAGTAAAATGATTAAAAAGGAATTTTTACAAAAAAAAGTGGAACATATCGATATAAGCAAACATAATGTAGTACCGCTGATTGATGCCATGGGCAAGATGGCTTTTCAGGCTCGTAATTTAAACCGGGCTGCTCAGATATTTGATATGATGCAAAAGGACAAAGACGCCGTTATTTTTTTAACTCTGGCCGGTTCATTAATCAGCGCTGGATTAAAGAAAGTAGTTACCATTATGATTGAATGCAATATGATTGATGCAATTGTATCGACCGGCGCCAATATTGTCGATCAGGATTTTTTTGAAGCATTGGGATTTTTTCATTACCAGGGCAGCCCATTTTCCGATGATAATGAATTGCGTGAACTGATGATCGATCGCATTTACGATACTTATATTGATGAAGAAGACCTGCGGATTTGTGATGAGACGGTTGCCAATATTTGTGAATTATTGGAAAAACGACCCTACTCGTCGCGGGAATTTATTATGAACATGGGCAAATATCTGGATGATCACAGTGATTATGCGAAATCCAGAGAAGATTCCATAGTTTATCAGGCCTATAAAAAAGGCGTGCCCATATTCTGCCCGGCCTTTTCCGATTCTTCTGCCGGATTTGGCTTGATCCATCACCAGTATCATGCTAAAGGCGGGAAGGTTACGATCGACTCTGCTGCAGATTTTTTAGAACTTACGAAGATTAAAATTGACAATAAAGAATCGGGAATTTTTATGATTGGCGGGGGCGTACCTAAAAATTTTGTACAGGATATCGTAGTGGCTTCGGAAATTCTGGAACAGGACGCACCCATGCATAAATACGCGGTTCAAGTTACCGTAGCTGATGAACGCGATGGCGGATTATCCGGATCGACTTTAAAAGAAGCATCATCATGGGGTAAAGTGCAAACAACTTACGAGCAAATGGTTTATGCTGAGGCAACCATGGCCATGCCGTTGATTGCAGGATATGCCTATCATAAACGAAACTGGAAAGATCGTAAAGAACGCCGGCTAAATGAACTATTCATTGAACAAGCGATGCAGTAACTAAACCGCGAAAGGCGCTAAGGAACACGAATTAAGAAATGACAATCAAACTACTTTTTGAAAAAGAAGTCTATGAGATAATTGGTGCCGTGATAAGGGCAAAAAATTAGTAAAAGAATATATTGCTGATTATATTGGCTATGAAAAGTAATTGTTGAATTTAAAGATATATCACAAATTACTCGGATTGAAGAAGCTCAAATAATTAATTACTTAAAAGCTGCAGATATGAAGCTATGATTGATAATTATTTTTGGCAGTAAATCCAGGTTAGGGTGGAAGCGATATATTAAAACTTAGTGATTATTTGCGAACTTTGTGGTAAAAGGATTTATAAAATGATTGTAATAACCGGTGCGGCGGGATTTATTGGCAGTTGTATTGTATCCAGGCTAAACAAAGAGGGTGAAAGTAATATTATTGTTGTCGATGTGCTCCGAAAAAATGATAAATGGAAGAATTTACGCAATCTGAATTTCTATGATTACCTGGATCGCAGTCATTTGTTGGATTTTTTGAAGTCCCATTCCAATATTGAAGCCGTTATTCACATGGGCGCCTGCAGCGCTACGACAGAAACGGATACCAATTATTTAATGGAAAATAACTATCGCTATACCCTGAATCTGGCTGAACACTGTGTAAAAAACAACATCCGGTTTATTTATGCCAGTTCCGCTGCAACTTATGGCGATGGAAAAATGGGCTATAATGATGACGAGGCAGAATTAAGAAAACTACAGCCGATGAATATGTACGGTTATTCCAAACATGCCTTCGATTTAAAAGCACAGCGTGAAGGCTGGTTGGATGAAATTGTTGGTCTGAAATTTTTCAATGTATATGGCCCTAACGAATATCATAAAGACGATATGGCGTCCGTTGTCTTTAAAGCGTTTACTCAGATTAAAGAACATGGCTATGTTAAACTTTTTAAATCCCATCGGTCTGATTTTAAGGATGGAGAGCAAAAACGGGACTTTGTCTATATTATGGATGCCGTTGATATGGTTCTATTTTTCTTAAAGAATAAAAATGAATCCGGTATTTATAATATAGGCACGGGAAAAGCACGGACATTTAAAGATCTGGTTTCTTCAACATTTATGGCAATGGGACTGGAACCAGATATTAAATACATCGATATGCCGATGGAAATTCGGGATCGTTATCAATATTTTACAGAAGCGAATATGGATAAAATTCAGACTGCAGGCAATACCAACTCATTACACAGCCTGGAAGATGGCATCAAAGATTATGTGCAGAATTATTTGATGAAAAATTTCGCCCACTACTAAAGACTATTTCTTGCAAAGCCGCGAAGAACACTAAGAAATCCAAAAGGTTAAAACCTGATTAGGGCTCAAAATAAAGATTTGATTTTGTGTTCTTTGTGAATTTTGTGGCAGAAATAACTTATGGTTGCATTCCGAAGCGTTCGTAATTTATTCTGATATAATCTTTCTGATCATTGGGTACTTCATCTTCAGGAAAGATGGCTTCAACCGGACATTCCGGTTCACAGGCGCCGCAATCGATACACTCATCAGGATGAATATATAACTGTTTGCCATCAACCCGTAATTTTTCTTTGCCTTCCTCTGTTTCAATGCTATATCCTTCCGGGGGGTAAATACAATCAACCGGACAAACATTTACGCAAGCGGCATCGCAAACACCGGCACAGGGTTCTGTAATAATAAAAGGCATTCTTAACTCCTTACTTCTGAATGGTTCAATTATTTCATTTAAAAATTGCAGTTATTTTATAACTAAGCTGTCTAACTGCAATTATGGTAATAAAAATTTCTTCGGTTAAAGAATTTGATTATTTAGTAATTTATCAACAAATTCTGCAATACTTGCGTAGAATAACAAAAATAATATTTAGGACTTAAATGAGACCGCTTATCATATGCCTTACAGTCTGTTGCCTGATTAACTTTTTAGCAGCGCAAATAGACGATTCCATGCAGGCCATCGTCCCGGTTGATTCGGTGATTGAAAAGGATATACTATCAGCCGACTCCGCCAGGATCGATTCTATTAAACTAGCCAGCCTGAAGGCAATGCATGCCGCCTATGACCAAATCTGGAAGCAATTTAAATTGAACGGCGGACCTGAAAAAAATGAGAGGCAGAAACAATTTTTTCACTTTAATGAATTGATCAGCATAAATTATACGGGTCTGGCGGATGTATTTAGACATCAGCCCGCTTTTCAGATATATGATTTTTTTATTCCTGGCTTTCCGCGCTTTATTGCAGATAATAATTTGTTGCCTCATCAATCAAATATTTATCTTAATGGATTTATTCTAAATGATCCAATGCACGGCATGTTTAATACACATATGATTTCTCTGGATGGACTAACAGAAATCAATAATGATATTGGCATAAAAATGTATGGACATGGCAATGGTATTAATCTTAAAACAAAAGCTGTTAGTTCATTGGATGAACCTTACTCAAGAATTATGTTTCGCCAGGGTGATTTTGGCTACACTGATCTGGATATAGATTTTTCCAGGAAGCTTACCGATAATTTATCGGTGAACGCCGGTGGGATCAATAAAATTTATGAAGGATCTAGTAATTACGGATTTCAATATCGGGCTGGATTGTACTACCGGATAAATAATAATATGTTTTCTAACACCACTATTAATATTGACCGGGAAAAAATAAGTAACCTTAAATTGAGTGCATATCCGCGCTACCAGTATTTCGAATTTCGGCATGATTATAATAATTCTATTTATTATATGACCAATCCTGATAGCTGCGAATACTGGAAACTGGATGCCGGTTATACCCGTATCCGCCGTAAAAATGAGTCTTGCGGCGATACCGCTTCCGCCTTTTTTAACCGCCGGAGAACCGATCAGTACAAATTGGGTTTAAGCCGATATGCAATCATCGGAAAGTTAAATCTTGATGCTTCAGTTTTGGCGTATCAAAATAAATTCTGGGGCAGCAGTTTCTCGGGGAAATTAACGGACAGCGGTATTAACAGCCATATTCAAATTGGTTATCCTATGATGGAATGGTTAGGTATAAATGGTAAAATAGGCGCTGGTTATTTATATGGACAGAATATCAGCTGGTCCCCGGAATTGGTTTTAGATATAGCTTTCAATGAACTCAGGTTAAAACTAAGCGGGAGCCGGTCGCAACGATTCTCATATCGCAATGAACGATCCATCTATTTTCAGCAGTATCGCGGTAACAGCGATCTGGATTTGGAAACCTTTGAATCGTATTCTGCTGAAATAGACTATTCCTTATTCGATAAAATATTTTTTAATGTTGAACTTGCGCACCATACTATCCGAAATGAAATTCTCATGGATACGATAAGTTTCTATAGTGGTCCCGACCGCACTTTCAATTCTATCAGACTTAACACAAAATACTCATTATATAAATTTGCTCTGGAAATAGCCGGGAATTTAAATGATGCGAAGATCAATCTATCTCCTAAACGCTCTCTTTCCGGTCAACTGAGGTATCGTGATGCCTGGCTGAATGGCGCACTTATTATCGATGCTACGGGCAGTTTCCATTGGTATGATACGCATAATTCCTTGTATTATAATCCCATTGTAGAGCGTATTTATTGGGCCGATACCCGAACAGATGGTTATTACTATTTTAGTTATAAACTGGCGGCAACGGTTAAAAGCGCGCAACTTTATATGGCGATGGATAATCCGATCAGTTATGATTATCAATATATCAACGGTTATTCTGAGTTTTATCGCCGCGTGCGTTTTGGTGTGAACTGGGTATTAATGGATTAATCTCAAAAAATATCGCGTATAGAATCCTTTTGTTAATTCTGTAAAAATATTTTACAAACGGCATTGACAATTTTATGAAAAATATTGATTTTACGGCCTTGGTATTAGATTTGTATAGAAAAATTCACTTATGGAGGCATAAATGGAGTTCTTGATGGATAATAAGTTTTTTAAAATTATTCTTATAATCCTGTTCGTTTTTATTCTGATTACTGTACAGGCTAATGCGGTAGAATTATCGGGTGGAGTTATGGTCGGATACAGCGGCGGAACCAGTTTTCAACTGGATGGAATGATAGGACAATTTGCCCAGGGATTTCCCTTAAAAATGCAGCTTGCGCTGGTTTATTCCAGAGTAAATCCCGGAAGCGCATGGGATGCCCGCGAGGTTTTTATTAATGACAACCAAAATGGTGATCCTGAAAAAAGCGGATCAAAATGGGATTTTCGTCTGGATTTTCTGTATCAGGTTCACTGGTTAAATTTAAAAGAACTTTATATTTACGGCGGACCGCGCTACTCTATGTTTACGGCGCATTCTGACTTTGTTGACGGTAATGAGGTTTTTGATATAGAGACTGATCAATGGGGTTGGGGATTGGGAGCTAAAGCGGATTTCCCGATTTCGCGCAAACTTGATTTTGTTGTATCAACCGGGATGGACTATTATTTAAATAGTAAAATAAGTGGTCACGACACTGCCTATAGTCCGGATGGTGAAGGATTTAATGAGCGTGATGGTTATAGTTATGATGATGCGGATGATGCAATCGATCAACCCAAATTTCAATTGCGCTTATTAATCGGCGTAAATTATCATTTTTAATACCTTCACTTACATCCCGAAAGCGGCTTAACGGCCGCTTTTTTTGTATGTATCAAAATATCTTCCATTGATGACAAAATATAACAAATCACAAATATTAAATATCAAATAAAGTCCAAATACCAATATCCAAACTCCAAAAATGAAAGATGATGATGCAAATATTAGTTTGGATTTTGTAATTTGATATTTGGAGTTTGTTTCCAATTTGGCGTTTGTTTTTTTGTGATTTGATTTTATTAATTACCTGACATATTTAATATAATTATGTAAATTGCGCCATAGTTATTATCTGAAAATTTGTACAAATATCTTTAACGGAGTTCAATCATGAATATACCTGAACGTTTATCAGCTCTTCGCAATTTGATGAAAAAAAATAAAATTGAAGCTTATATCATTCCAAGCACCGATCCGCATCAAAGCGAGTATGTGCCGGAATTATGGCGGCGCCGACCCTGGATTAGCGGATTTGATGGTTCTGCAGGTGATGTAATTGTTACAATGGATAAAGCCGGTCTATGGACGGACTCCCGGTATTTTTTGCAGGCGGCGGATCAGCTTAAGGATAGCGGTATCGATTTGTATAAAATCGGCGTTGCGGGCGAGCCAACCATGTTTGAATTCCTGAGAGATGAATTGAAAAAGGATCAATCCGTTGGTATGGATCCGAGATTGCAGACAAAGAAGGATGCAGACGATCTAAAAAATCGGTTAAGCAATCACAAAATCAAACTGGTGCACCCGGATGAAAACCTGGTGGATAAATTATGGAAAGATAAACCGGGATTTCCGGATGCTCCTATTATGGCCTGGGATGTAAAATATGCCGGTGAAACTGTGGAAAGTAAACTGAATCGAATCAGAGAGAAGATGGCTATAGAAGGCGCTGATGTGCATGTATTGACGACACTGGACGCCATTGCCTGGACTTTCAATATACGCGGAACGGATGTTGAATATAATCCGGTTGTGATTAGTTATGCACTTATTACAAAAGAGGGCGCTGAATTATTTGTGAGTCGTAAGAAAGTTAAAAAGGATGTGAAAAAGGCTTTAAAAGGACTGGTGAAAATTTATGATTATGATAATTTTACTAAACGATTGCAAAAAAATACCGGCAAAAAAATAAAGGTCTGGCTGGATATCGACACGGTCAGCGCCTGGGTAGTCAGCCTGATTGATAAGAAAAGCGATCTGCTGTTTAAAAAGAGTCCGGTCACGTTATTTAAGGCGTGTAAAAATGAAACGGAAATTGCCGGATTTAAAGCCTGCCATGTGCGCGATGGAGTGGCAATGGTCAAATTTTTATACTGGCTCGATGAGGCGGTGCCTAAGGGCGGCGTTACGGAAATATCCGCATCCGAAAAACTGATGGAACTGCGCGCGGCTGATTCTTTGTTTAAAGGATTAAGTTTTGCTACTATTTCCAGCTATAATGAGCACGGCGCAATTGTTCATTATGAATCCTCACCGGAAACGGATGTTGAATTGAAACCGGAAGGCATTTATCTAATTGATTCCGGCGGCCAGTACCTGGATGGAACCACTGATATTACCCGGACTGTGGCGCTGGGCGAACCAACCGATGAACAGAAAGATCGATTTACCAGAATTCTTAAAGGACACATTGCACTCTCGATGATTTCATTTCCGCAGGGAACTCAGGGTATTCAATTGGATACGCTGGCCCGTAAACCGCTCTGGGATATCGGTTTAAATTATGGGCATGGAACCGGCCACGGCGTCGGCGCTTTTCTGAATGTGCATGAAGGTCCGCAGGGTATTTCCTACTATCGCGGTATCGGAGTGCCGCTGGAATTAGGGATGGTTTGTTCCAACGAGCCGGGATTTTATAAAGCCGGTGAATATGGCATGCGCATCGAAACCATGATTAATGTGGTTAAGGATGAGGAAAAATCATCAGAGGATTTAACCTTCTATAAATTTGAAACGATGACTTTGTGCCCCATAGATACTAAACTTATTGATAAAGCGTTATTGACCGGAGAAGAAATTGAATTTATTAATATTTATCATAAACGTGTGTATGGAGAATTATCGCCAAAATTACGTGGTAAGGCAAAAGAATGGCTGGCGGCAGCGACGGAACCTATTTGACAGGTGGCGGGAGCAGCAGGAGCAGTTTCCAGTCAGCAGTCCCGATAAAATCATTTACATCCATGTAAATAAATCGGGATTAAATCATCCGGATTTAATCTGCAAATAGCGGGAAATATCATACTAAACGAAGTGAAGTATCTTAAAATCTTGACTTGATTTTAAAAACTGTTAATGCAGTATACAGCCTAAATAAGAATTGTAATCATTATTGTCATAATTTATACCAATTTGCCCCAAAATATGGACTTTTTCGAATGGCATATCATTTGAACTATCAATGATTAAATTTTAAAAATATTTCGAATTCTTAAATTCGAGGTAAATATGAACTTTTTACAATCTACTATAATTCTTATGTTTACTGCCCATTTTTTATTTGCAGCAAATGGTTCAATAATGGGAATGATAGGTGATGAAAAAACAAAAGAACCAATAGCTGGAGCAGAAATTAGTGTTCAAGAAACAGAAATGAAAACCACTACTGACCAAAAAGGGAAGTACATAATACCTAATCTTAAACCTGGATATTATAGTATTCAGGTGAAATGTATCGGTTATAAAACTACTATTATTGAAGACATCAAAGTTAAAAAAAATGCAACCACTACGGTTGATATCTGGATGGTTTCTGCCGGTATTGGAAAAGAAACAATCACAATAAAAAAGAGAAGTAAAGAAGAGATTGATGCTAAAAAACCTTTTCGGTATAGAAAAGAGAAACCATTCAGTGACATTCAGGATGATAAGATTTTTGATGAAGCGAAGAAAAATTCTAGTACCAAAAAAAATGACAAATCGAAACCGACAATATCTTCAGCAGTGAGCAGAGTGCATGATAACTCTGATAAAAAGAATGAAACTAAGGAATCAACTTTTAACCCGTATGACAGGCCGGATACTGATCAGTATTATGGTGAAAATAAAAAAACAGGAAATGATGAAACAGTATCAAATGAAATACTTTTTTATTCACCTCCGGTAAATGAAGGTAAAAAACCTGAACCAAAAATTGAAATATCAGAACCTGTTCAAAACAAACTGCCCGGCTTTTCCGGACTTAAAGCGGGTTTTGTCGATGATAACGAACAATTCAACTATTTCCTTAATTTTTTGCAAGAGTATGGACAGGATTTGGAATATTATCCCATCAAAATTGAGGAGCGTATCCATTTAAAAATTTTAGATCGAAGTCACAAATCCATTCCAAATGCTAATATCAAAATACGGGTAAATAATAAAGTGTGCCATAAAGGAAAAACTTATGCCGATGGCAGTTTTTTCATCTATCCATTACAGGCAGAATTGAATGCAAAAAGTATTGATGCTGAAGTGGAATATCAAAATCAAACCAAAATTATAAAAATAGACCGAAATGGACCAAGGCAGGTTGATATTGTTTTAGATGTAAAACGGGAATCCTACCAGAGCATTCCCATTGATTTATTATTCATATTGGACGTCACCGGCAGTATGGGCGAAGAACTGGAACGGTTAAAGACTAGTATCGAGATTATAAATCTCAACATTGCCTCACTAAACATCAGACCGGATATACGGTTCGGATTGGTCAGCTATCGGGATCAGGATGATGATTTTATCACAAAGCTCATTCCATTTACATCGGATTTGCAGGCATTTCAGAGAGAAATTAATAAATTGGATGCGAAAGGCGGCGGTGATGATCCTGAAGACCTGCAGTCGGCATTGAAAGACGCCATGCAAAAAATGAACTGGAATGACCAGGGGATTCGTTTGGCGTTCATCATTACCGATGCGGCTATCCATCTGGATTATGGTCAAAAATATACCTATGTTCGTGCCGCCGAAGAAGCTAAAGCGAAGGGTATAAAGATATTTTCGGTTGGCACGGGAGGACTGGATATCGCCGGCGAATATATTCTGCGGCAGATTTCACAGTATACTTATGGTAAATATATCTTTTTGACCTATGGTGAAGAAGGTGAGAGTGAAGGGGGCAGACCGGGCAGCGTCAGTCATCATACCGGATCCAATTTTCAAACGGATAAGCTGGAGGCGATCATCATCCATTTTGCCAAGGAAGAATTAAGTCATTTATCCGAAATTGAAGTTATTGAAGATGAACGCTTTATCCAGGCGATGAAAGTTGATTTTGAGGAAAAGGAAGAAACGGTAGAGAAATTATTTACGGCAGCTGTTGATGAATTATGGGATTATTCGTCTATGGCTCTGCCTGATCCGGTTAATTTAAATGTTATCCCATTAAGTGTAAGTCTTGAGAGCCTTGAAAATACAGCCGAATATTTTACAGAACGATTGAATTTTGCCTTATCCCGGATGGCCGGTATTAACCTGATTGAACGAAAAGATCTGCAGTTTATTGCAGATGAACTAAAAATTCAGTTGAGCGGTGTTGTGGAAGTTAGTGATGCGGCAAAAATAGGACAGTGGATCGGCGCAGATTACCAGATTATCGGAAATCTCTATTTTAAGGATGGCAATTATGAGACTTATCTTAAATTGGTGCGCGTATCCACTGCAGAGATTTTATCAGTAACCAAATTGAAAATTGATCATCAATTAGGATTATAGAATCAAATATTTAAAATGATTTCTGAAAAATCTCAAACTGCACGGTTTGCTCAAAAAGACCTTCACCCACGGGTACCTGACCCTTTATCATATATCCTTTCATCCTGAAATCAGAAAATCCACCGCCGGAAGCGCTGTGCTGAAAGGTCGGTGATCCACCGGGCTGAAAAGTACGGAAGCGGTCTTCCACTTCTTTAAGCTGATCGGTTGCCGGTGATTCTTTAAAATTTCCATCAAAATAGCTCAGTTTAATTTTATAGGCCGTTTTTGCCTCTTCGCCATCTGTGGAAAACAAACAAAAGTTAAAGAGCAAGGTCTGATCTTTATCCCTGAAATTTTTAAAAATGATCGTATCCGATGCGGCTGTAATTTTTTTGGTATATGTGATATCGTTATGTTTCAATTCAGCAGGCTGCCAGTCTTTTGCCGATGATTGATATGTTTTATTTAGTTGGTACAAAGTATTAGCCGAAAAATCTGCAAAAGATTCCAATGCAGGAAGATACTTACTATCCGGATAGTAAGCGGCAAATTTTTGTACGCTTTCCGGTGTATCCCAGGCATAACCCCATTTGATAAAACAGTATAATGCTTCTTCTTTTAATTCTTCCGAGGCTTCCTTGTTTTGGCCGTCGATATATTTTTTTAATATTTGTTCACATTCCGCATGCTTGCCGCGTTCCCGCAGCGATTGAGCATAGCGCAGCTCCTTGTTGCTTATAGGCTCCTCTCCCTCAAGTACCTTTATTTTCCCAGTAAGAACAACCTGAAAGGTTCCATCCTGCACATAGCCGATTTCAATCAATTGAAAACCAGGTAACAATACGGTTTCCGCCTGGGTTTCGATATAGTCATAGGCAATTTCAAAATTTTCCACCTTAGTTTTGGATTCAATGGTCATGCCGGCTTTTTCGCAGGCCTGCCGTTTGGCGTCCATGATGGCTTCCAGCCGATCCTGCTGAGCGCCGTCATTTTTTGGATTGCTGATACCTTTTACAGATATGTCAATAATTTCCTGAGCGAAAATGGAAGCAGTTAAGAAAAGTAAAAGAATTAATGTTCTCATGTTTCACCTCTTTTTATAATAATTAAACAAATGACCCCTCTATTTCCCCCCTTATCAAGGGGGGATGAAGGGGGGTATCGCTATCAGAAATTCCCTTAAATTCTAAAATCTGAAATTCGTCATTTCAATTCTTCCAATTCCTGTTTAAACGGATTAACGTCATCTAAACTTGAAATTTTTAATCTTACTTTGGTTTTTAATTTTTTAATGCCATCTTCTTCAACGGTAGTTACTTTTCCAAAATCACCGTTTAAATCCTGATCAACCACTTTTACTTTGCCTTTGGATTCAATAATACTTTCAAATTCCTCAATATATTTACTATTCACTCCGGAACCGGCTTCGGCATCGACTTCAAATCTTTTCAAAGTAGTCAAGCTTTCCACTATCAATTTACCGCCTTTTTCCATGGCATCACGACGGGCAAACATTTCAACCAATCGTTTGTTCTGCTCAAATGGTTTTTTTTCATCCAGAATGATTTCACCTTCGCCCTCGACCCAGATTGCATCCGTGTGTTCAGAATTATAAATATCTGATTTAATGGCTAAGATATCTTTTTTTATTTGTGATTTTTTTGTCTCGATATTGGCCGCAGTTTCCTTATTACTGACTGCAGCAATTGAATCTTCCAGCGATTGAATCATTTTCTCTTTTTCGATTATAGTTTTTAACTGCGTTTCCAGTTTTGATTGAGCGCTGCCATTTTGATTAGAAATTAATACAAATAAACTGATCAAAATGAGATAATATCTGATCATAATCTTCCTGTATATAATTTTTGGATTTGATATAAATCTATGAATGTGGAAGCTAATTTAATTTGGATAAAACAAATTAGCAAACAGAGATTCCTGATTAATCAAGAAAATTGGTTGCGCATAAAAATTCTGTTTATTTCACATACCTGCAGCTTACACAAAAATGTATCAGGCTCATAAATATCCCATGAATATGGGATAGTCATTTTACTTATTTCTTCTATATTTGTAGTTAGTTTATAGTAACCAATGACCATATATCATTTTAAAATTGGAGTATTCAAAATGAAAATTCAGTTTACTCTTTCTATTATTTTTATAATCTTACTATGCTTATCATCGATTGTATTTGCGCAACTTAATGGGTCTTATACAATTGGATCAACAGGCGATTTTGCTGATTTCACTGAAGCGGTTGATAGCCTGGAATCACAGGGCGTCGATGGGCCGGTAGTGTTCGATGTGCAGGATGGGATTTATGAAGAGCAGATTGATATTGACGCCATCTCGGGTTCCTCCGAAGCTAATCAGATTGTTTTTCAATCCCTTGCAGAAGATTCCAGTCAGGTTATCTTAAAATATGCAGCGGCGGGCGCTGATGATAATTATGTAATAAAACTAAGCGGCGGTTCTCATATCATTTTTAAACAGATGACCATCAGAACAGGAAAGGGCATGTATGCTAATGGCGTCGTTCTCGAAGACAATTCCAGTCATATCCGATTCCTAAATTGCTTACTGAAGGGGAATTATCATTCAGATAATTCCGCGCGATATCACTTGGTTTCTTTGACCGTCCCCCATGTTCATTATATCAGTTTTGAGTATTGCCGAATGGATAGCGCTGGCGCCGCTATATCGCTGAGTTCAGGTGATGCTGCTAATCCCATTCAGGGGGTATATATTACAAATAACCAAGTTACAAATGTTGGTTATGCTGCCATAAATCTTAATCAATCCTATTACCCGCAAATTCGCAGCAACCAGATTCAGGCTAATTCTGTTGGTATCAAAATGTCATCCGGACACGGTCAGTCAATTATAGAGAAAAATCGGATTTACTCCAACAGTAGTGGAATGGAGCTTAATTTAAACGGCTATGCCGGGTATCATGCGCTTATTACCAACAACTTTATCATTTCCGGAGAACAGGATGCCATGTCCGTGCAAGGGCAGTATATTGATATCTATAATAACAGTATTTATTCTAACAGTTATATGGGTACCACAAGCGCATTAGATGTTTATGGTACCGTGAATACGTATGGAATTAATATTGTCAACAATAATATTTGCCGGATGCGTGCGGGTAAAGCGTTAACTGCCCAAATCACATCCGGTATCAATGATTGCCGGAATAATAACTTTTATACTCCCGGCAATACCTTTGCCTACTGGGATTCTGTTGATTGTGATGATTTGGCGGAACTTCAGCTAAAAAGTGAAAAGAATGAAAATTCATTATCTGTGTATCCGCATTATCTTTCAACAACCGATC
Source organism: Calditrichaceae bacterium (assembly GCA_016928315.1). Lineage (GTDB taxonomy): Bacteria > Calditrichota > Calditrichia > Calditrichales > Calditrichaceae > JAFGKZ01. Next base: position 18,584 of record JAFGKZ010000025.1, on the reverse strand, counting down.
TGCATACAATGGCTCCCTGGCTGGATGGAAAAGGAATACCTTTAACAGAAATAACCGATGACATTGACGGTGAGGATCGCGACGCGGGCAATCCCGATATAGGCGCCGATGAGTTCACTGCTGATCCGCTGACTACCACGCCGTTGGCCGGATCCTATTCCATCGGAGGCGCAACCTATCCTGCCATTCAGGATGCCATAGATGACGCCGTACTTAAAGGCATATCCGCCCCGGTTACTTTTAACATCCAGACCGGGATTTATAACGAGCAGGTTAATGTGTACAGTATTCCCGGAGCGAGTGCAGTTAAGCGGGTGACTTTTCGATCCGCAACAGGAGACACTTCTGATGTATGGATAACATTTACTTCTATTGATGAGGATTCTAATTATGTTATCCGTAATTTCGGAGCTGATTTTATCACCTATGAAGGTCTTACATTAGAGGCAAATAATGCAACATATGGACGGGCGCTGGATTTGTATCAGGGATCGGATAGTATCGAAGTTCGCGGATGTCATTTAATGGGTTCCTATAATACGAATGCCCGGGAAAGCCTTGCGTTACTTGGTTCCACAGATTCATATTTCAGGGAACGTATTATTGAAGGCAACACTTTTGAGAATAGCGCCTATGCCATGTATGTGCGCCGGGATAGCTGGCAATGGAAACATTCACAGAGTGCAAAAATTCTTAATAACACAATTATTAATTGTGGTTATACCGCCTTCTACATTCAATTTTATGATGGGCTTACCATCAATAATAATACAATTAACAGCGGTTCTTACGGAGTATACTGTATCAGCAGCGATAATGCAGCAGAAATATTAAACAACCGGATTATCCTGAACATTGGCGGCGGCGGAGGAATTGTTCTTTCCAGCTGCCTCGCTTCTGATTTGAACCGGGGACTCATTGCCAATAACTTTGTATCCTGTCTTACCAATTCCGGAGTTTCAGGCATAAAAATCACAAATGGAAGTCATTATGATGTGTACTACAATAGCGTTAGTATTAACAGCGCAAACAGTGAATCCATTGGTTTTGAAATTGCATCCGGATCAAGTCAGGACATCAATGTAATTAATAACAATTTCAGCTGCCTGAAAAATGGATATACTTTTTCCATAGCCGATGCTGCATTTGTAAACTCCTTCGATTATAATAATTTTTATTCGCCATCCAATTTTCTGGCCAGGTATGATGGCTCATTCTATTATGATCTTGATTTTGTTAAAAGATACAGTGGAACCAATGCCCACTCCTTATCCGTCTATCCGCATTATATATCCGAAACTGATCTGCATACCATAGCTCCATGGCTGGACAATAAAGGACTGCCGTTGGATAGCGTTTCAGTTGATATAAATGGCGATATTCGCGATCTGTTGCATCCGGATATCGGCGCTGATGAATTTACTGCTGATCCAACTTTGACCACTCCATTACACGGTACCATTACCATCGGATCAGGCGGGGATTATACAAATATACAGGATGCCTTTGATGACGCCTTGTTAAAAGGTGTATCGGATGCAGTCACATTTAACATTTTACCCGGAACCTATCATGAACAAATTTCAATTACCAGTATTCCCGGTACGAGTCCGATAAATAACATAACTATCCGGTCGCAAACAGGGGATACCAGTGATGTTGAAATAACGTATACTGCATCGGATCAGAATAATAATTACGTGATTCGATTTTATGGCGCAGATTTTATTAATCTTGAAAATTTAAAACTTACTGCCAATGGAAGTACGTATGCAAGGGTTATAGATTTCTATTTAGGGGCGGATAGTATTGCTTTACGAAACAACTCATTTTCTTCTGTTTACAATACGAATGCCAGCGTTGACAGAGCAATTATTTATTCACCGGATGCTTACTACTTTTCCCGTATTATAGAAAATAATGTTTTTTATGCTTGTTCTTATGGCATTTATATGCGCGCTGTGCAGAATAACGTACCCTATCCTCTTGGTGCTGTCATACATAATAATCAATTAATAAATTGCAGTTATGCAGGTATGTATATCCAGTTTTATGACGCACCTCATATAACTGGCAATGAAGTCCATGCCCACTCTTATGGAATTGAAGCTTTAACCTGTATTAATGAATTAAAAATATTAAATAATAAAATTAGCGCAGGATCACAATCCGGTCTTTATGTGGCCAGTTGCGATGCCGGGCAATACCATCACGGGCTTGTGGCGAATAATTTTATCAATGTGGGCGGGGCTAGCGTAGCTAATGGTCTGAATGTTACCAGTTCCAGTTATCAGGATATTGTGCATAACAGTGTAAATATCACCAGCACACATACTACCAATGGCCGGGCTTTAAATATTAATTCCGGAAACAATTTATTCTTTAAAAACAATATACTTGTCAATAATGGCGGTGGTTATGCATACTATAATGCCAGTCCGTCAGCTGTTGCAGAATCGGATTATAATGACATCTATACAACTGGTAGTAACCTGGCTTACTGGAATGGCATTCAAACCGATTTATCAGCACTGCAATCAGAAAGCAGTATGGATGCCAACTCACTCTCGATTGATCCTGGTTATACTTCGGATACTGATTTACATATCGCTTCGGAAACATTGGATGGTGCAGGGACACCAGTACCAGAAGTTGATGTCGATATCGATCTTCAACCAAGACATCCGGTAACTCCGGATATTGGCGCTGATGAGTATCGAACTGGTCCGAACAATCCACCGTATGTGGCATCTGCCATTCCTGACCAGGTTTTTGATGAAGACACCAGTCCGCATACCATCGCTGCTTTACAGGTAGTTTTTACAGATGATGATCCGGATGATTATTTAACATTTGAAGTTACCGATTATCCGGGTGTGGTTGCTACAAAAGCAAACGATACCTTGGTCATTAATTTAGCTACAAATTATTATGGTGTGGGAATGATCTATGTGACCGCCACCGATTTGGGTGGACTTTCCGCAGTAGATTCATTCCTGGTTACTGTGAATCCGGTACCTGATCCCCCTGTGGCTATGAATGATGAAACTTCTTTGCTCACCAATGCCGCGGTAACGATGTATCCTCTGGAAAATGATTCGGATGTAGATAGTGATGAATTAACAATTATTCGTATTACTGATCCGCCAAACGGAACTGCGACTATTCTACCCGGTGACACATCAATTTCATATATGCCTGACCTTAACTTTTTTGGTTCAGATTCATTCCGCTATGTAATTCAGGATGAAACCACTTTGGATGATTCGGCATGGGTATTCTTAACAATCACCAATATATTTTCAGAGGCTGAGACGCCCTTTGCTCAGTTATCCAATTCCGTTGTTCTTGCCGGTGATTATGATAATGATAAAGATCTGGATGTGTTTATTTGTGGCACAGAAGACGGCGCACATAATATAAGTCAATTGTATCGAAATAGCGGCGGTGTTTTTTCTGCAACTCAAAGTTTTCTTGGATTAATGCCCGATAATCCGCAAGGCGCCGCTTGGTGTGATTATAATAATGATGGGAATATTGACCTTATTATCAGTGGTATCGTTGATAATACGCCAACGGAAGTTCGAACGGTTGTTTATACAAATGACGGTGGAGTTTTCACATTGTCTGATATTGAATTAACAAATATGTGGAATGGCTCCATTACCTGTGCTGATATTGATAATGATGGCGATCAGGATTTATTAATGATGGGTAATCAGTCCAATGATCCATACGATCCTGTAACTAAGCTCTGGCGCAATGACGGTAGTGATGGCGCAGATGGCTGGACATTTACAGATATCACCGATGATCAATTCCCGGATCTCAATGGTGGTTCCGCTGCCTGGGCAGATTTTGATAAAGATGGTGATCTGGATGTGGCCATCATGGGTATGCTCAGTTTAGGCTCGCCTTATTTTGATATTTATAAAAATGAGGGCGGCAGTTTTGCAGCTTTTGGATTGGAATTGACACAAATTGGCTACGGTCAACTCATGTGGGGTGATTATGATGCTGATGGCGATCCGGATCTTCTTTTTAGCGGCGAAACGACCGGCTTGTTTCAAATGCGTAATGGCATCGTTCGGAATGATGGCAGTGATGTATTTACTGAACTGCATCCATTCGATAGCTGGATTGGTTTGGGAAGCAGCTGGTGGGTAGATTATGACAGCGACGGCGATTTGGATGCATTCTTTACCGGTGTGGATAGTCTGTTTGGGAGACAATCAGTTGCCTATGCTAACAAAGAAGGCACATTTGAACTTGCTGCTGTTTCCTTGCCGCCAATCTCACATGGCAGCATGGGCTGGGGTGATTATAATGATGATGGCAAAATCGATGTTATCCTAACCGGTATGGGCGCTTCGAGTTCAAGAAAATCAGTGTTGATGCAAAACAATCATCCCAATTCTAATATAGCTCCCGAGGCTCCAACGATATATAGTACCGGTAATAATGAAAATACAATCAGACTATATTGGCACCGTCCATCTGATGATCATACGGCGTCAAAAGCTTTAACTTATAACGTCAGTGTTGGGATTGCCAGTAATGATATGAGCATCGCATCACCCATGTCTCATTTGGACGATGGATCAAGAAAAGTAGTTACTCCCGGATTTGTTACTCAGGATACAACCTGGCAAATTAAAGGTCTGACATCAGGCCGTCTATACACTTTTTCAGTCCAGGCAATAGATGCAGCTTATAAAGGTTCGCCATTCTATACCACCTATATTGCTCCTCAGAACAATTATTTTATGGAACGTTATCATCAAATTCCAGGATTTATGCAGGGTGATGCAAAATCAGCAGACTTCTCAGGGGATCAGGATTATGATCTATTAATCACGGGAATGACGTATGAAGATGAACACGCAACTAATTTAATCCAGGGACAAGGACCGTTATACGCTCCGATAGAAAATAATCTCCCGGCACCCAGTGATCGTGGCTCATTGGACTGGAAGGATTTTGATGGTGACAGTGATCCTGATATTCTAATATCCGGATTGGATCCTTCCGGAGTACATGATTATATGAATGATATTTATATCTGTGAAGAAGGCAATTATACGTTATTGGATCCCGGTATTGACGGCATTATGCGAGGCGACACTAAATGGTTTGATTATGATAATGATGGTGATCTTGACATTATTACTTCCGGATTTTTGAATACGATGCCTGTTACAAAATTATTTGAAAATCAGGGTGGAGGCTATGTTGAAACAGATGACGAATTTATCGGTGCTCAAAACAGTTCCATTGATATTGCCGATTACGATCACGATGGTGATATGGATATTCTATTAACCGGGGCAATATCTGAAATACCGTATAGGCTCACTGCGATTTATCGCAACGAAGGCGATGGTTTTATTGAGATATCCGGACCGTTTGCACAAGTATCGCACGGTTGTGCAAAATGGGGCGATTATGATATGGATGGTGATATGGATATCCTTTTGACTGGTGAAATATTTGATGGTGGGAGATATACGGGCATATATCGAAATGTCAATGGACAATGGTTTGAAACGCCGGATACTTCAGTTTTACTTGATGTACGATACAGCTCGGCTGCCTGGGGTGATTTGGACAATGATGGCGATTTGGATTGTATTATCTCCGGATTAGAATATATTGATGCAGAATGGCAGCCGGCAACCCGTCTCTATTTAAATAATGATAATCATTTTGTTGACCTTGATCTTTATCTTTCTGATCAATTTGATGGTAATATTGTTTTAGCCGATTTCTTTAAAGATTTTAAATTGGATATTTTTCAATGTGGCTCAAATAGAGATCGCAAACCGGAAAGTAAACTTTATTGGAACCGTACAAGTATAGAAAACACACCGCCTCTTGCTCCTTCAAACTTAAATGCGGTTGTTAATGATAGTATTGTAACTTTCAGTTGGGATGCTTCCACAGATATTGAAACAGCAACAGAGGGACTGACTTATAACCTGCGAATAGGGTCCCAACCGTTGCATTCGGATATTAAAATGTGTCAGTCCGATACGTCTGGTTTTAGAATTGTTCCTGAATTTGGTAATGTCGGCGCCGTAACAGAATGGAAATTGAACATTGCTGGTTTAGAAGGTGGCATTTACTGGTCAGTCCAGGCTGTTGATAATAGTTTTGTTGGCTCACTATTTGCGACAGAACAGTATATTAATTTAACAGATATTTTGGCAAAAGAAGATTTTCTGCCGAAAAAATTTGCATTGTATCAAAATTATCCTAATCCATTTAATCCAAGTACTAAAATTAAATTTGATGTACCTGCATCAACTGATGTGAAAATTGTTCTCTATAATATTCTGGGTGAAAAAGTGCAGACGCTGGTTAATAAAAAATATACGCCGGGACGCCATGAGTATGTAATGGATGGATCGGGTTTAGCGGCAGGATTATATTTCTATCGGATTAAAACGGATACCTATACAAATACTAAACGGATGATTCTGCTAAAATAATACATTATAATAAATAATTTGGAGAAACCAATCATGAAAAGCTTAAAACTTAAGGGTATCTGTAAATCGATTATGATTTTGTCTCTATTTACAGTTTTTGTCTGTGGGCAAGAACTGGAATTAATGCAAAAATTCAATCCCGATTTACCCGAATCCGGTAGAAATGCGAGTTTAATGGGGAAAGTCGTTTCTAATATCGGGGATATAAATAATGATAATTATGATGATTGGGCCTTTGGATTCCCCGATGCAGCAGATATAAGCACTGGTAAAAGAGTAGGCAAAGTATATATTTATCTTGGCAGTCCATCACTAGTTTTTGAGCAAGACCCTGATTTAATTCTACAGGGTGAAAATGACAGTGACAAATTTGGAGGCAGCATAGCATCTGCAGGTGATCTGAATAATGATGGTTATTGTGATTTAATCGTGGGCGCCGCTTATAATAATGAATCAGGCATTTCTGCGGGCCGCGCGTATATTTATTTTGGCGGTGATTCAGTTGATAATATTGCAGATTTAATATTAAACGGTGAATCAGAAGGAGATCATTTTGGATGTGCTGCCGCTTCAGCGGGGGATGTGAATAAAGACGGATACGATGAAGTAATTATTGGAGCAAGGAGCAGCAATCTGACAGGTGATAATACGGGCCGGGCCTATTTGTATTATGGCGGCGAGTCGATGGATAACAGCGCAAATGTCACTTTTACAGGTGAAGCTGCGGATGATTTTTTTGGACATGATGTTTGTTCAGCCGGCGACGTAAATAATGACGGCTGTGATGATATAATGGTAAGCGCTTATAGAAACGATGCGGCCGGTAGCGATGCGGGACGTGTTTATATTTATTATGGCTCAGAATCAATGGATAACACGGCAGATGTTGTTCTAACAGGTGAAGAAAAGGATGATTATTTCGGAAACTGTATTTCTTCCGCAGGAGACATGAACAATGATAATTATGATGATGTTATCATAGGAGCAGATAGGAATGGTAATGGCGGAAGCGCCTACCTGTTCTTTGGCGGATCATCCATGGATAGTCTACCAGATGTAAAATTATTAGCCGAAGCATCGTATGATTATTTTGCCGCAAGCGTGTCTTCCGTTGGCGATGTAAATAATGATGGGTATGATGATGTAATTGTGGGAGCGGCGTATAATGATGAAGCCGGAACTTCTGCAGGCCGCGCCTATATTTATTTTGGCGGATTACCTACAGATAATGTTCCGGAAATTGTATTAACAGGTGAAAATAGTTATGATTATTTTGGATGTAGTGTGTCTTCCGCGGGTGATATCAATGGCGATGGCTATACCGATGTTATTGTTGGCGCTTATGGGAATGATAGTGGCGGAAGCGGCGCAGGACGTGCTTATATATATTATGGTGCGGAAAAAATGAATAATACCAGAGATTTATTTCTCTCCGGTGAATTAGCGAGTGACTGGTTTGGCTGCAGCCTATCTTCAGCCGGTGATGTCAATAATGATGGTTTTGATGATATTGTCATAGGAGCAAAATGGAATGATGAGGGCGGAGGCAATGCCGGGCAAGTATGTATTTATTTCGGCGGCTCTTCCATTGATAGTGCAGCTGATGTCATATTAACAGGCCAGGAAGAAGGTTTTCAATTCGGTACAAGTGTTTCCTCTGCGGGTGATGTCAATAATGATGGTTTTGATGATTTGATAATAGGAACCGATTATTATGGCGCCAGAAAGGCCTATTTATATTACGGTGGAACATCAATGGATAATGCGACGGATCTGATATTTTCGTGTGGAAGCGATGATCTTGGTTTTGGCAGAAGTGTCGCCTCAGCTGGAGATGTGAACAATGACGGCTATGATGATATAATTATTGGATCAATTCTTAGTGAGATAAATGAATCCGAGGTAGGATGTGCTTATATCTACTATGGTGGAATAATAATGGATAATAGTGTGGATATAGTATTACCAGGTTTGACGCCAAATAGTTATTTTGGTTACAGTGTTTCTTCTGCAGGTGATTTGAATGATGATGGTTATGATGATGTTATTGTGGGAGCATCCGCTGACAACCCAACAGGCGTGTTATCGGGTCGGGCTTATATTTTTTATGGTGGAGCGGAAATGGATAGCAGTGTGGATGTTATTTTATCGGGAGAAGCGGAAGATGACCAATTCGGAGCAAGTGTGTCCTCAGCCGGTGATGTAAATGATGATGGTTATGCGGATGTCGTAGTAGGAGCTTATAATAATGCAGAAGGCAGATCTTATATATTCTTCGGTGGTTCAGATATGGATAATATTGCTGATCTTGTTTTAAAAGGAGAAGCGGATGAAGATCATTTTGGAATTAGCGTTTCGGGTACCGGCGATGTAAATAACGATGGTTATAATGATGTTCTTGTCGGATCGGAATGGAATAGTGGAGGAGGCCGTTCAGCCGGTCGATGTTACATTTATTATGGTGGAACAGACATCGATACTGTTGCTGATATTATAATTACCGGTGAAGCTACAGGAGATTATTTTGGCAATAGTGTATCTTGTGCCGGGGATGTAAATAATGACGGCATTTCAGATATTCTAATTGGAGCCTATGGAAATTATGCTGTGGGCGCTCAAATGGGCAGAGCATACCTGTATGCCGGAGTAGACTTATCTGATATCAGATTTGATCCACAAAATCAATTTCCGGATCAGTTCGTACTCTATCAAAATTATCCCAATCCCTTCAATCCAACTACAACAATCCGCTACAGTGTTAAGACGCAAAATATTGCGTCTCAACATGTCGATTTATCTATTTACAATATCCTGGGTCAAAAGGTGGCAACTCTGATCAATAAAAAACAAACGGCCGGAAAATATCAGGTTAAATGGAACGCGGAAGGATTTCCGAGTGGTCTATATTTCTACCGTATTAAAGCAGATAAATTTATGGAAACCAAACGAATGATTCTGATAAAGTAAATAAGCATAGATTGCTTTTGTATAGCTGTTACATCATGAATTGCTCTTGCAACTTTTCTTAGTTGCAATTATGGACATTACTCTTGGAGTATACCGATTACAGCAGTTTTATTGTAAAACTCCAGATAATCTCTCCCGCTGTTGGCAATTTCTCCAATCGTGAGCGCCCCAATCATAGGTATGTTTTCTATATCAATAGCATTTAATTCATCCTTAAAATCATCCTCTAAGTATAATACGCGCGATATACAATCCATAAAAAGAATAGTTTTATCACCTGTATTATTACAGCTTTCCTTAGCTGTGATTAAGGCATTCCTTGCGGCAGCAATAAGCGAGGAATTATCACCAGTTAAAATATCTAAAAATGATCCTTCAGGCACTTCGCCAATACAGATTAGTGAATTATCTTCTCCTGCCTGGAATGGATCGCGGACTATGGTTTCCGCGCCTAATTTGGCTATTCCAAATGGATAGGACTTTGCGATGTCAAAAAAGTTATTTCGGTTAAGTTTAAGTCTGGAATGATCTTCAACGATGCCGCGATAGACCTGAAAAGCAGGTTTCCAGTCCAGTGTTTTTATAATGTTTCGATCTGATTCAGTTACTTTAAATGGACCACTGATTTTTTTCCAGCCATGACTGACGCCAATACCACTTTCAATTTCAGAGGATACCAGCAGGGCACTATCAGCGATTAAACCTTCATTGCTAAATAAACAGGGTTTTTGTTCAAAACTTAATGATCCGGCTCCGCCGCCGATATAATTGAATTCAAGCCCAAAAATATTAAATAAACCATCAATAAGGGCGCTGATGCGCTTGGAAAATCCATCAACGAAAACGAACATGGTTTTAATATCTATTAAATCCGGTATATTTTCATCAATAACCTCTTCATAATCTTCATTAATGTCGCTGAGATTAGGGATGATAGCTATATTGGGTTTAAAGTTTAGACCGGCAATGATGGTACCTTTTTCGAGTTTATCATGTCCATAAATTATTTGAGGGAATATGCCGCCAAAAACGGGTATCTGTGAAGATTTAAGAATAGGATTGATTGCGCCGGAAGTAAATCCATTGCCGTCACAGGCTAAAATAAACAGTGCCTGGATTTTTTGTTTACTTAGTGATGTAAATAATTTTTCAAATGCAGTAACAGTACCGGTTGTATCGGTTTCTATTAACATTTTGTACCCTGATAAAGGTAGCCGTTATTATTAATTGTCCACTTTTACTAAGATATCTCCATTATTAAATAAAAAACTGATAACGTTTAGCTTTATAATCGGAAAAATATTTAAATAATAAAGCAAATTGTACAAAACACGTTTGCTTAGGTTATAATCAGTCGGTCACATCCTATTTCAACAACACCAGTTTCCTGGTTAATGAATATCCGTTATTACTTGTCAATGTGCAGAAATAAACGCCGGAAGTAAATCCTTTGGCATTCCATTGTACTGAATATGTACCGGTCTGTTGTTTTCCATTAACCAGAGTCGCCACCTTTTGACCAAGGACATTATAAATGGATAAATCTATCTGTTGAGACGCAAAATTTTGCGTCTCGACACTGTAGCGTATTGTCGTTGTTGGATTGAAGGGATTGGGATAATTTTGTGCTAATTCAATCGCGTTTGGTTTTATTATTTCATCGTTTATCGATACCAATGTTGAATTTTGACTTTTAAAAACGCCTCCGCCCCAACTGCCTGCGATGATTTCGTCATTGGGGCCAATCGCCATACATTTGATATCGGTACAGACCAATCCATCATTAATTGCTCTCCAGCTTGCTCCATTATTTCCCGAGCAATAAACACCCTGATAAGACGTACAGGCAAAAATAAAACCCACACTGTTAAAAACGAAGCCTGTCACAGTGCCTACTAGTCCAGTACCGGCGCTAACCCAGTTTTGACCATTATCTTCCGACTTGTACACACCATACATAAATATATGGGCATAAACATCGCCGTTTTTATTGACGCCCAATGCATAAATAATCGTACCGGGAAGACCGTTATTTCTGGATTCCCATAATTCGCCGTTATCATCGGAAAAAAAGATACCTTCCTGGGTACCGACAAAAATGTGTCCGGAATCGTTTATAGCGATTGCTCTGGTGAACAGGTTTGTTAAACCCTCATTCTTTTCCTGCCAGGATACGCCATTATCATCCGACCTAAACATGCCGCTGTTTTCTGTTGCTGCGAATACGGAATTATTTTTTCCTACGGCCAGGCCTTTTAAATTTTTATAATAGATTTCATTTTCATAAGTCAGCCAGTCCTGACCGCCATTTTTAGAAACATAAACGCCGTAATTGTCCATCCCGGCAAAAATGTAACCACTGTCATTAAATGCGATAAAATTAACACGATTGGCAGATCCCGTCGTTTCGATTCGATTCCATGTTTCGCCGTTATCATCGGTACTAAAAAAACCATTACTGTAATTACTAACAAAAATTACGTTTGAATCATTTACTGCGACCGTTTGAATCTGGGTATTGGTTAATCCATTGTTACATTCAATCCAGTTATCCCCATTATCTTCAGAAACGAAAACACCTCTGCCATGGAATCCGGCAAAGATGGCGCCCGCCTCTGTAACAGCGAAAGCCTGAGCATCGGTATCTGTTAATCCATTAAATGCACCGCTCCATGTTACACCCTTATCCTTTGATTTTAGTAAACCGCCGCCGGTGCTGAGAAAAATATAGCCGCTGTCGTTTACGGCTATCGCATCTACGACAAAACGGGTCATTAAACCATTGATATCATTCCAGCTATCACCATGATTTTCAGACATATAAATACCATCACCATAGGGGCTGATATAAACGTTTCCTTTTGTATCCGTTTCTATAATGGCCACATGGGTCGTGGGCAATCCACTGCCAATACTTGTCCATGTTACGGCGTTATCATCAGATCTAAAAATACCATCACCGGTGCCCGCATAAATATAGCCATCATTACTATAGTGCAGGGCTTGTATGCCCAGGTTATCTAAACCAGTATTTAATTGTGACCAGCTTGTTCCTTTATTAGTAGACCGGAATACACCGGATCCATAGGTGCCGGCGTAAACATTGCCATATTGATCCATTGTTATGGCTGTGATATCCGGATCAGTTAGACTATCGTTAGAACTAATCCAACTTTGCCCGCCATTAAACGATTTAAAAACGCCTTCGTCTTTTGTGGCGGCGAAAACAGTATCCTGATGCTGGCTGATAATGGCTTTAACCGTAAGATCTTCCAGTCCCGAGTTTACAATCATCCAGTTATCACCATTATCATGTGAAACATAGATTCCGTTGCTTTCGGTGGCTGCAAATATTTGCCCGGCTTGATTGATGCAAAGATCGTTAATTATGCCGCCGCCTGGACCGGATAATGATTCCCAAAAATCCTGGGCGATAACTGATGCAACAAAGTTGAACAATAATAAAATTGCTGTTCCAATGAAATTATTTTTCCGGTTCATTGAATCCTCCGAAATTATGATAATGAAAAAACAGGTATATTGTATGGTTACAATAAAAAAATATTCGTCAAATTTTATGTTAAATTAATCACATTTTTAATATAAACCAATTTTTAATCATAACTGATAAAGAAAATAATGATTGGGTACAGTCACTGGCAGCGTGTATTTAAATTGAAATATTAATCGGATATGGTTAATATTACATTTATTTACTAAAACATGGGGAAAGTGGTTGGATTAAATCAGGGATTTTACATCTTTGTCAGCTCGCAGCTATTTTAATATTATCTTATCCATTCCAGTTTACGGAATTTTATATTTTTTAACGGCCATCTCGGTTCTTGCTGCTTTATTTTTCGCATTGATAAATAATGAGTTCTTCGTCCGTAAGGTTGTGTCCATCTGGGCAAATACCCTTTTTTTTGTCATGGGTAAAAAATTGAATATTATTGGCGCCAGCCATATTCAAAAAGGCAAGCGGTATATTTTATTAGTAAATCATTGCAGTCTTTTTGATATCCCTGCTGTTTTAGCTTTTTATCCTGGTGTTTCCTGGTTCGGCCGCGAATATTTATTAAAAATTCCGTTGTTTGGCCGCCTGTTAAAAGTCACTGATTATGTATCGATGAAGGAAGCCGGTATTACCAATACCAAAAAAATGCTGAGTAACCTCGTTGAGAATTCCGGCAAGCATACCATCGCTATGTTTCCGGAAGGCACCCGTACGACCACCGGACAAATGAATCGTTTTAAAAAAGGCTTTATTTATTTGATGCGTGCCGTCAATCTGGACATCCTGCCAGTTACCCTGAATGGATTGTACCAGTTAAAACCAAAAACGCATTTCTACATTGATTTTAGTGCCAAACTACATGTTGTAATTCATGAATCCATCCCGGTTGAAGATCTGATCGATAAAGATGATAATGAAATAATTGCGATAGTTAAAGCACGTATAGAAGCTGGAGTAATAACTAACTAACAGAAATGGCTGTCAATTGCACAGTAATGTAAATTAGGTTGGAAGGATTAATTCATTTAAAGGAAAAAAGATCTCATGACAGATAACAAAAATTGGGTGTTCATTTTAAATCCGATCGCAGGTAATGGATTTGTAAAAAAGTATGAAGATACGATTAAAGAAAAGTTGAATGAATTTGGCGTTGATGCGGATTTAGTTTATACACAGAAAAAGGGACACGCTTCTCAAATTGCCGATGTATACGCGAAGAAAGGGTATAAACATATCATCAGTGTAGGCGGGGACGGCACGCTGAATGAGGTGGTTCGGCCTCTGGTTGGTAACAAAGATGTTATCGTGGGTATTATCCCTGCCGGCACGGGAAATGATTTTATTCAGATTCTTGGATTCCCAAATCGATTTGAAGACAAGCACTGGCCTATATTTTTTGAGCAAAACACCATGGATCTGGATGTGGGCACTTGCAATGACAATTATTTTTTAAACGGTATGGGCTTGGGCTTTGATGCTGAAGTAGCCGCCCAGAATTATGAAGGCGAGGATATTGTTAAAAAAGGTGGTAAGGATAAGTACATCCGGCATATTCTAAAAACGCTTTTATTTTTTAAAGAAAAACGGATGAAGTTTTTATCCGATAATGGTAACGGCTATACGGATTGTTTTATAAATACCACGTCAATCGGTCGGCGGTTTGCCGGGGGATTTTTCCTGACACCCGAAGCCATTGCCAATGATGGTTTACTGGATGTGTGCAGTATTGAAAAATTATCACTCTTTCAGCGATTCAGGATTCTACCCATGGTACCCAAAGGCACGCATATTAAAGATAAAAATGTCACTTATTATAAAACCGCCAATCTTGATTTACAATTCAGTGAGAAGGTACCGTACCATCTGGATGGTGAACTGTTCTTTGATCAAAAATTTGATATTGGTATTCTGCCCGGCGCGTTAAAAATAATATATAATCCGCAGGGCCCGCATTATTTTAAATGATTCTGGTTTTGGTCACAATAAAATAGTTCTTATTAAATAGAAAAATGTGACCCACCCTCTTTCCCTCCCTAATAAATTAGGGAGGGATGTCCCGTTTTTAGGGGAGATGGATGGTTAGTAATAAACTGACCTTTAAACGCAGTTGGTCTGTAAATTTCAGAAATTATTTAAGTTCTTCTGTTTATGTAAGTCTGCGGAAAATCCAATCAGGTGTTAGGGGAATCAGCCAGCGGATTAGTTTCCAGCGTTTTGTAACAATTACAGTTTTTCTTTTTTTCTCAATAGCTTTTATGATTTGCTTTGCTGCCCTATCTACGGGCGCCATTAATGTAATTCTGCGTTTTCTTACAATAGGCGTATCGATAAAACCCGGGCAGATTTCCGTAACAAATAAAT
The DNA here is from genome assembly GCA_016928315.1 of Calditrichaceae bacterium. Classification (GTDB taxonomy): domain Bacteria; phylum Calditrichota; class Calditrichia; order Calditrichales; family Calditrichaceae; genus JAFGKZ01. Next base: position 3,248 of record JAFGKZ010000025.1, on the reverse strand, counting down.
CTTTTCCCTGCATCCGATAGCGCATACTATTCAGATAATTGGACTCGAATACTTTTGAAGCATTATAGGCCGGTGATGTTTTATTTGGAAAATATTTTGTAAGGGAAGTGATACCAACTAAATGCCCATGACGCTGATTTAAAAAATATCGTACAACAAAACCAGCTGCAGCCGCAAAGCCTAAAATATTGGTTTTGAACACATTTTCTTCCAGTTCCCATTCCAATAGGGGATTGGGTTCACTGATACCGGAAGATATAATGCAGATATCCATACTGCCCAATTGTTCGATTAACTGGTTTAAATTGATGTCCAATTTTGCTGTTTCCCGGAGATCCAATGTATGTCCGATAAAATTGGGAGCTAATTCATTTTCCATTTTTTGTAATATTTTTTCTGTACGGCCGCAGCCGCCGACTTTATATCCTCTATGTACCATCTGCACGGCTAACTCTCTGCCGATACCGGATGTAGCGCCGAGAATTATAACCTTTTTCATTACAGCCTTTTTTTTAAAGATTAAAATTCGTATTTTTTTGAAGTCAAAATCTAATATGTAATTCAAACCTGTGCAATTTATAAAAATGTAAATGAAATACTGATTTTATGAAAGAAAAAAATACCTTAAAGTTTGAAATTAGTATCGGAACATCCGGTTACAGTTATGAAGACTGGCGTTCGCATTTTTATCCGCCAGAAATTCCTAAAAGCAGTATGCTACATTTTTATTGTCAGTATTTTAAAACAGTGGAAATAAATTCCAGTTATTATCACATCCCGGCGGCATCAACATTCGAACGCATGCTTAAAAAAACGCCTGCTGATTTTGAGTTTATCATTAAGGTTAATCAGGAAACGACTCATCGCCGTCAAAATAATGAACAGGCCATGAACCAACTGATGGAATCGTTAAAACCCATGATCGAATCGGGCAAATTGAAAGGACTGCTGGCCCAGTTTCCCTATTCATTCAAAAATAATGAACAGAGTCGGAATTATCTTTACCAGACAAAGAGATTCACCGGTGATATCCCATTGTTTGTTGAATTCCGCAATTATACCTGGGTAAATGACCAGCTTCCCCGGTTTCTCAAAGACAACGACATCGGTTATGTAAATGTGGATGAACCGGCGTTAAAAGGATTGCTGCCTAAACAGGATATTGTCACATCGGATGCCGGCTATATCCGTTTTCACGGGCATAATGAACAGGACTGGTGGGACGGGCAGGGTTCGGCGCGTTATAATTATGAGTACAATGAAGATCAGTTAAAAGAATGGCTGACGAATATCAGCAATATCATGAAAAAAACATACAAGACGTATATATTTTTTAACAATCATCCCAATGGTCAGGCCATCCGCAATGCCCAGCAGATGATGAAGATTTTAAATGATCAGTTGGAGTTGTTGAAAGAATAGAAAATGCCCGGGTAATTCCGGTTCAATATAATACCGTAGGGACGATGCAATCGAGGCATGTTAATGGTGTTATAAGGGATAATTATACCGGGATTACATCACCCGTACAACTAAATTAGATTATAGACAGAGAATAATATATTTTTTGAATAACACATAGATATAAAAAATTTGGGGAAAGGCAATGTCTAAATTCATAATTTTTTTACTTACAACAGTTATACTTTTCTCATGTGCCCCATTGAGACCGCCTGAAATGGACCGGTCTGTATTTGAATCAACAGACTGGGAGGCCAGAAACCAACCAACGGAATCGGGTTTACGAGCCGGATTTACCGATGATAATAAACAGTTCAATTATTATCTTGGGTTTCTGGAAAAATTTAAAAATAAGGTGGCTAACTATCCTCTGAATATCAGCAACAGGATTATACTTACTGTGAAGGACCAGAATGGTATAACCATACCGGACGCTGAAATCAGAATATATTCAAATGATAGTTTGATCTCAAAAGGAAAAACATATGCGGATGGAACATATTATTTTTATGCTCCGGACTCCGTTCAGCCCAATACAAATTACAAAATAAAGTTCAATTATAATCAGGCTGATGATTCATTATTGATCTCAGCCGGAGGCAGAAGACAAACCAATTTGATATTGGATAATTCTTATCAAGCACCGGGTGATATTCCTGTTGATGTGCTGTTTATCCTGGATACTACGGGAAGTATGAGTGAAGAAATCCGCAGGCTGTTAACAACCATTAAACTTATCCATTTAAATCTGCAAACTTATGGAAACAATATTGATCTACGGTTTGGTTTAGTCCTGTACAAAGACCGGGATGATGCATATACTACAAGAGTAATTCCATTGACAGCTGATATAGATAATTTTCGCAATGAACTTTCCAAAATCGAGGCAGGTGGAGGCGGGGACAGTCCGGAAGATTTACAGTCGGCATTAAAGGCATCTATGCAGGAAATTCATTGGAATGATTACGGCGTCAGGCTGGGATTTATTATTACGGATGCGGCTGTGCATCTTGATTATAAACAACAGTATACCTATGTACATGCGATACAGGACGCAAAGCGAAAGGCTGTTAAGCTTTACAGTATTGGCACCGGTGGTCTGGATATCAGCGGAGAATATGTATTACGCCAAATTTCACAGTATACGCAGGCAAAATATATATTTTTAACATATGGTGAGAAGGGGGAAAGTGATGGAGGAGCGCCTGGGAGCGTAAGTCATCATACCGGTTCCAATTATGAAACGGATAAACTGGAGGCAATCATAATCCGGTTTGCGAAAGAAGAAATCGCCGCCTTTACACATAAGAGGATGGATTTAGACAATGAATATTTTCAGGCAAGAAGAATAGAGGAAATCCCAAAGGAAGAAACAATAACAGAGTTATTTAATCAGGCTTTTTCTCAATTGATTGATTATTCAACAATAAAAATATCAAAACAATCCGTTCTTGGTATATTACCTCTTGACACAAAGGATTCTACTGTCCTGCTTGATGCGGAATATTTTACAGATCAGTTATCCACGACAATTAAAACATCGGAATACTTTCGTATGACCGAAAGGGTTGATCTTCAAAAGGTAACACGAGAAATAGGCCTGCAATTAGCCGGCGTAACGGATGAAAAAAATACGGTGAAAATTGGGAATTTCCTTGGCGCTGATTATCTGATTTCAGGTAAGTTGTATAATAAAAACGATAATTATACTATTACCCAATAAAAATTTGTTTTTTTAGCAAGTTTTCATTTGAAATTTTTTAAACATCAATATTCTTGATAATATT
>JAFGKZ010000264.1 GCA_016928315.1 Calditrichaceae bacterium | reverse complement strand
TTATTTTTTGCTCTAATAATTGGAAAGATAGTTTGAAATTTGAGCTGCTAACGACTGATTCAAAATCAAAGGCTCGCGCAGGTGTATTGACAACAGACCATGGTATTATTGAAACGCCAATTTTTATGCCGGTCGGTACTCAGGCGACTGTTAAAACTCAAACCCCGGAAGAGCTGGACAATAATCATGTTCAAATAATACTGGCCAATAGCTATCATTTATATCTTCGTCCGGGTGAGCAACTCATTCATGCGTTCGGCGGATTGCACAACTTTATGAGCTGGGATAAACCAATTTTGACGGATAGCGGTGGTTACCAGGTTTTTAGCTTAAAAGATCTACGAAAGATTGATAATGAAGGCGTCTATTTTCAATCCCATTTGGATGGATCGCATCACTATTTTACGCCTGAGAGCGTAGTCAATATTCAGCGAAACCTGGGCAGCGATATAATGATGGTTCTTGATGAATGTGCGCCATATCCATCTAATAGAAATTATGCGCAGAAATCAACGCAATTAACCGTTGACTGGGCGCGTATTGCGCGAGAATTATTCAGTAAGAGCGATTCGTTATATAAGCATGATCAATGGCTTTTTGGCATCGGGCAGGGCGGCGTTTACAAAGATTTACGGCAAACCTGTCTGGATGAACTGATAAAATTAGATTTTCCGGGTTATGCTATTGGCGGATTAGCAGTAGGCGAACCTATCGAAGACATGTATGATATCACTGATTTTAGTACGGATATTTTACCTGATACCAAACCAAGATACCTGATGGGTGTGGGCATGCCGGAAAATATTTTAGAATCTATCGAACGTGGCGTGGACATGTTTGATTGCGTCATTCCTACCCGCAATGCTCGTAATGGAACAGTTTTTACAACGAGAGGTAAATTGACAATAAAGTCTGCTCGTTTTAAGGACGATCAAACACCAATTGATTCGGATTGCTCATGTTATACCTGTCAAAATTTTTCAAGAGGCTATATCCGGCATTTATTTAATACCAATGAAATTTTGGGATTGCAGCTTGCCACAACACATAATATCCATTTTTATTTATGGCTGACCACTGAGGCGCGAAAACAAATAATCAATCATAATTACCTAATGTGGAAAAATAAAATTATCAATGAAATAAGGCATATAATCTAAAATTAAAATAAACCAAAGGAGTTAACATGTTAGAATTTATTTTATTAATTGCTTCAAGTAATCCGGAAGGCGAAGGTGCAAATCCACTAATCTCATTTTTACCTTTTATTCTGATCATTGTCGTTATGTATTTTTTAATGATTCGTCCTCAGGCAAAAAAGCAAAAAGAAAAACAACGTATGGTTGAAGCTTTAAAAAAAGGTGATAATATAGTAACAAATGGCGGTATTCACGGAAAAGTCATGGGCTTTACCGATGATAATAAAACGGTTATTGTCAAAGTGGATGATAACGTAAAATTGAATATTGATAAAAGTGCCATTGGGATTGTATTACCGGTTGGTCAGAAAAATTAAATGAAAATTGTATTTATGGGTACGCCGGATTTTGCCGTCGTTTCTCTGAAAAAATTGATAGCAAATAAGCATCAAATTACTGCGGTTGTTACTGTTCCGGATAAACCAAAAGGCCGTGGTTTAAAGATTATTGGATCGCCCATAAAACAAATAGCCCTGGAAAATAATATTAAAATATTGCAGCCGCAAAAACTTAAAGATGATAGTTTTATTCACCAATTAAAGCAACTTGAAGCAGATGTTTATATCGTAGTGGCCTTTCGCATTCTTCCCTCAGAGGTCTTTAGTATTCCTAAGTTGGGAACTATAAACTTACATGCATCATTACTGCCAAAATACCGCGGGGCTGCTCCAATCAACTGGGCAATAATCAACGGAGAATCAGAAACCGGTGTAACCACTATTTTAATTGATGAAAAAATTGATACCGGCAACATGTTAATGCAGAAAAAAGTAAAGATTTCTGATGATATGACCGCCGGAGCCTTGCACGATGTATTAGCCGAAGTCGGTGCGGATATACTTAATAAAACTCTTGACAAATTATCCGCCGGAACCTTAACAATTGAAAAGCAGGATAATACGCTGGCGACAAAAGCCCCAAAGCTGGATAAAGCATTGTGTCATGTGGATTTCAATCAACCTGCGAAAAATGTCTATAATCTGATCCGTGGATTAAATCCATATCCTGCAGCATTTATTTATCATCACGATAAACAAATAAAATTATTCGATTGTAGTGTTGTGAATTTAAATTGCGTAAATGATCAACCCGGAACTGTGATTGATGCATCAAAATCGGACTTTACCATATCTTGCGCGCAGGGATGCGTATCGGTAAAAGAAGTTCAGCTGCAAGGAAAACGCAGAATGTCCGTAAAAGATTTTTTTAATGGTTATCATCTTGAAATAGGCGAACACTTAAAATAATTCTATTCATCACTATTTGAAACATTTATCATGGGGCGGGCGTTGTAATGCTAAATGATAAATCCTGAAAGGGGGTTAATATGGTCATGGTAAATGTTAAAAATCATGGTGATTTTGATAAAGCGCTCCGAATATTTAAGGCGAAAGTAAGAAAAGCACAAATTATGGAAATCACACAGCGTAAAGCCTATTATATTAGTCCAAGCGAGCAGAAACACCGGAGGCGGCATAAAAGAAGCAGATAACACACAATTATATAAATATATCTATTTTTTATCAAAGGCAGTTTAAATACTGCCTTTTTTTTTAAGTTTTGTAAAATATATCCGATTTGTTTGTTAAAGGCCAACTCAAAATGGATTCTACCATAACGTTTAACGGAGTAATAAATTGAATACTGCTACAGTGATGATTATTGATGATCAACTTGAAAACATTGACCTTATAAAGACATTATTTATTAATGATCCCTATCATCTAATTTCTGCTACAAGTGGTAAAGAAGCTATCTCAATTATAAACGAAACGCTTCCTGATATTATTTTATTAGATATTATCATGCCAGGTATGGATGGGTTTGAATTATGCAGGATATTAAAAAAAGAATATGAGACCAGATTTATCCCCATCATTATGGTTACTGGTATGCATGATCATAAGAGTAAGTTAAAAGCGATTGAAATTGGCGCAGACGATTTTATAACTAAACCAATAGATATTTTTGAATTAAAGGCTCGTGTGGCCTCGCTGTTAAGGATTAAAGAATATACCGATCAATTACAATCTGCAGAAAAAATAATTTTTAATATCGCTTTATCATTAGAAACAAAAGATCCCAGCACTAAAGGCCGCTGCACCCGCTTGGCAAATTATGGATCGTTGTTGGCTGAAAAATTGGGTTTGGATGAATCCCAGATACGTGCGGTGCGTAAAGGGGGCGTTTTGCATGACATAGGAAAATTAACAATCCGGGATAATATTTTGTTAAAACCTGGTCCATTGTCAACAGATGAATTTAGTATTATAAAAACGCATCCGGGTGCTGGTGAATATATCTGCAAACCACTAAAGACGCTTGAAGATGTTCTGCCGGTTATCCGTTCACATCAGGAACGATATGATGGCAGTGGTTATCCCGATGGTCTGAAAGGTAATGAGATTCCGGTAACAGCCCAAATTATTGCTATTTCCGAGTGTTATGATGCGCTGAGAACCGATCGTCCTTATCGTAAAGCACTTACAAGCCAGGAAGCAATTGATTTACTGAATCAGGAAACAGCGCAAGGAAAATGGGATCCTGAACTTGTGAGCGAATTTAAAGATTTGCTGATGCAGCCTGATCTTCAAGAAAAATTAGACCGCGATGTTCATGAAATCAGTTATTTCAATTAAGAATTATATTCAATAATCGCAAATATCAAGCCTTACTGTTTTCATTAAATAATTTTTATATTTTGAAATATTTTTAGTCATAATTATATTATATTCAATATTGATAATTTAGAAGTGATT
>JAFGKZ010000263.1 GCA_016928315.1 Calditrichaceae bacterium | reverse complement strand
TATTGTGGCGATATCGACATAACCGGGTGGAGAAAACCCATATCGCATTACCGGAACATGCTGTATAACGAAAATGAAAAACTTTATATGGCTGTTCGCGAACCGAATCCTGAAAATGGTGAAATAAAATTAACCGGATGGGCGGTATGGCCTGCATGGGAAAGCTGGACATGGCCGGGATATGAAGGAAAAGAAATACAGGTTGAAGTGTATTCTAAATATCCCAAAGTAAGGTTGTACCTCAACGATAAACTTATCGGGGAACAGGCAACTGCCAGCGAACAAGAGTTCAAAGCTATATTTTCAGCGCCCTATTCACCGGGGACAGTTAAAGCTGTGGGTGTGGAAAATGGTAAGGAAATTGAATCATCCACTTTGAAAACTGCCGGCGAAGCAACCGGCATTAAATTAACCGCCGATCGAAATGAAATATTGGCCAATGGACAGGATTTATCCTTTGTTACTATCGAAATAACCGATAGGGACGGGACTGTTCAACCCAATGCAGCAAACCGGTTACAATTTAATATTGAAGGGCCCGGTACAATTGCCGGAGTTTGTAATGCCGATATGAAAGACAACGATCCCTATTTTGGTAACAGCCGTAAAGCCTGGCGCGGACGCGCGCTGGTTGTTATCCGAAGCGCTGAAAGCGCCGGCGATATTAAACTCATGGTAAGTTCGCCCGGACTCATTGGAGCAACAACCAAAATCATATCTGAATAAAAAAAGCTAAACAAGGATTCATTCCATGATAAACCGAAAAATTAATTTTATCATTTCTTTAATTATGGTTTCACTAATAGCATCATTGTTTGCAGGATGCGGGATGGTTAAAGAAACCAGACAAATCCAATTGTTTAATAAGGATTGGCGATTTCACTCCGGCGAAATCGATGACGCTCAAAAACCTGAATATAATGACTCTTCATGGATAAAGGTGAATGTGCCACACGACTGGAGTATCGAAGGACTTGCACAATCAGAAAAGAATAAAGAGAATTTGCCAGAGTTCCAGGTAGTAAAAGGCGAATGGAAATTCAATAAAGGTGATAATCAACTTTGGAAAAATCCGAATTTAAATGATAACTCCTGGCAGATTGTAGAATTGCCTTCAACCTGGGATGATCATTCCAAGTATACTGCGGACAATGTTTATGGCTGGTATCGTCGTGAGCTAACCATTCCGGCGAGTTTAAAGGGGCAAGACATTTATCTGAACCTTGGTAAAATTGACGACGCTGATGAGACCTATTTCAATGGCGTAAAAGTGGGCGGTATGGGTTCCTTTCCTCCCAACTATACTTCCGCATGGGATATCTTCCGTTATTATAAAGTTCCGCACAAAATAATAAATTACGGCGGCAAGAACAGCATTGCAGTGCGGGTGTTCGACGGCATTATGGGAGGCGGCATTTATAATGAAGGGGAAAAAGTAATTGAGGGACCCTTTGAATCAACCTGCCCGGGCGGAAGCGGCGCGGGATATTTAAACGCGGGTATCGGCTGGTACAGAAAAGAATTTAAACTGCCTGAAAATATTAGAGAGAAGCGCGTATTTATAGAATTTGATGGCGTGTATATGAACAGCGGCGTCTGGATCAATGGCGTACATCTAGGCAAACGTCCGTATGGTTACTCCAGCTTTCAATATGAATTGACTGAGCGCTTGAAATTTGGCGCTGAAAAGAATGTTTTAGCTGTCAGGATTGATGTGCAGCAACCCTGCTCACGCTGGTATTCCGGGGCAGGTATTTACCGGAATGTACGATTAACAGTAACAGATCCGGTGCATATCCCTCATTGGGGAATTTATGTTACGACTCCGGAAGTGTCTGAAAATGAGGCGACAGTCCGTGTGCAAACGAAGATTATAAATCAATCCGGTTCTTCCCGGCAAGTTACTCTTGAAACTGTAATTGTGGATGAATCAGGACATGAGACTGCCAGAAGCAGATCTGTTCAAGAAGTGGGAACAGACAGTATCAGTATATTCGAACAGCATATTAAAATTCAAAAACCAAAGTTATGGTCGCCGGAAAATCCGACTCTTTATTTTGTTGAATCCAGGGTTTATGAAGATGGCGATATGCTGGATGACACAAAAACTTCTTTCGGTATCCGAACCTTTGAATTTACTACAGACAGAGGATTTTTCTTAAACGGTAAACATGTCGATATCAAGGGCGTTAATTTGCATCATGACCTGGGATGCCTGGGCGCTGCTGTGAATAAACGGGCCATCGAACGTCAGTTGGAAATTATGAAAAGCATGGGCTGCAACGCTGTCCGAACCAGCCATAATCCGCCTGCAACAGAGCTGCTGGATTTATGTGACCGCATGGGATTCCTGGTTATGGACGAAGCCTTTGATGAATGGATACGAAATAAAACAATGTATGGATACGGTCAGTTCTTTGACGAATGGAGTGAGAGAGATTTAGCGGATATGATCCGGCGTGACCGAAACCATCCCAGTATTATTTTATGGAGCATTGGCAATGAAATCCCTGAGCAGGATAATACTAATGCCTACGAAATGGCAAAGCGACTTGTAGATATATGTCATAAAGAAGATCCGTCGCGACCGGTTACCTCAGGATGTAATACCCCGGATGCGGCTGTGAAAAGCGGTTTTTCAAAACCACTCGATGTATTTGGCATTAATTATTCCATACCTTTTTATCAATCACATAAGGGAAAAGCAAAATTGGTGGGCTCTGAAACGACTTCGGCTGTCAGCACTCGCGGGGTGTATAATCTGGTTTTGGAAGACGGCAATCTGAAAATCATTAATCAGTTGGATAACCAGTGCTCTTCTTATAATGATACCACGGCGGAAATAACGCTTAAGGCAATAAAAGACGCGCCCTGGGTTGCAGGCCAGTTTTTATGGACGGGATTCGATTACATCGGCGAGCCATCGCCTTTCAGCTGGCCTTCGGTGAGTTCTTATTTTGGTATTGTGGATTTATGCGGTTTCCCAAAAGACCGCTTCTATCTTTACCAGAGCCAATGGACAGATAAGCCTATGGTTCATATTCTTCCGCACTGGAACTGGGAAGGTTTCGAAGGACTGGAAATTCCGGTCTGGTGTTATAGTAATTGTGAATCAGTTGAATTGTTTTTAAATGGAAAATCTCTTGGTGAAAAGAATTTTTCAGATACGAATGATTTACATTTGGTCTGGAAAGTGCCTTATTCAGCGGGATCATTAATAGCGGCAGCGAAAATCAAAGGGAAAACAGTATGCTCGGATGAAGTACAAACGACCGGATCTCCGGCCAAAATTATTCTAACGCCGGATCGTTTGGAAATTAATGCCGATGGGGAAGATCTTTCGTATGTTAAAGTTGAGATCGTGGACAAGGAAGGTCGGGTCTGTCCCAATGCAGACAATCTTGTGCATTTTAAAATTGAAGGTGAAGGTATTATTGCCGGAGTAGACAACGGTAATCCTGTAAGCCATGAGTATTTCAAAGCCAGCGAACGAAAAGCTTTCCATGGTTTGTGCCTGGTTGTGATCCGCTCGACCCAAAAAGTCGGCAAGGTAAAATTGATTGCTGTTTCGTCCGGTTTGAAGGAATCGGAATTAATATTTAAAACAGCAAATTAATGCAGTTGATCCAACTGGAGTAATGTAAAAAATGTTAATAGAAAGTGGTTAGTATATTTAAACTGCTTTTGCTTAAATAATATCAAATTAAAGACAGAAAGGCTGATATGAAATATTTAAGTATTCTTTTTTTATTTATTTTTATCGTAGCAGTCTTCGGAGAAATTTATGGGCAGAATCCGGAGCCTATTTTTCAGCCGAATTTTAAATCGTTAGAGAAGGCAAATCCGGTACCCGAATGGTTCAAAGACGCCAAATTTGGTATTTATTTTCACTGGGGCGTTTATTCTGTTCCGGAATTTGCAAACGAATGGTATCCGCGCAGTATGTATATCAAAGGATCGGCGGAGAACAAACACCATATAGAAACATACGGAGAGTTGTTGCAATGGCCGTACGACCATTTTATAACCGGAGATAAAGATAAAAATGGGAATTTTGTCCAGTTTAAGCCAAAACTTAAATCGGAAGGTGGTCAATTTGATCCGGAAGAATGGGCGCAGCTTTTTGCTGACGCCGGGGCGCGATTTGCCGGCCCGGTTGCGGAGCACCATGATGGTTTTTCCTTATGGGCAAGCAAGGTAAATCCCTGGAATGCCAAAGATATGGGGCCAAAGTTGGATTTGGTTGGATTGCTGGCCGACGCCATCCGTAAAAAGGATATGAAATTATTCATGTCTATGCATCATGCTTACAACATCACGGGATATTATGATGCGGTACCGGAAATAGAAGATCCCAAACTGCAGAAGCTTTACGGGCAGCAGGGGAAAGAAAAAAACGAAACTTTTTGGCTGGCCAAACATAAGGAAATTATCGATAATTACCAACCCGATATCGTCTACCAGGATTTTAATTTGCATCTCATTTCACAGCCTGTTCTTCTCGGATTTTTATCATACTATTATAACCAGGCGATTGAATGGAATAAAGAAGTCGTAGCCACTTATAAAGACGGACTGAACAGCAAATGTGCTGTATTAGACTACGAACGCGGTGGTCCTCCAGATATTACCGAGAATTATTGGCTTACGGATGATGCAATCAGTTCTTCAAGCTGGTGTTATACCAAAGGGATCGGATACTATTCTAAAAAGCAAGTTCTTCATGCATTCATCGACAGAATAAGTAAAAATGGAAATATGATTCTTAATATTTCCCCAAAAGCGGATGGCTCTATACCACAGGAACAGAAAGATATACTGATTTCAATAGGCGCATGGCTTAAAAAATACGGTGAAGCTGTATATTCTACCAGGGCCTGGGAAAAATACGGAGAGGGGCCTACAAAAATGGGAGCGGCTCATGGGATTATGGGGGCCCCGGTTGAAGGGACGGCAAATGATTTCCGTTTTACCAAATCAAAAGACAATACAACTCTTTATGCAATTTTATTGGGTTGGGAAAAAGATCAGAAAGAAGTGTGGTTAAAATCCCTTTCTTCCAATAGAATAGACCTGAAAAGTCTTAAATCTGTTGAGCTTATTAATAACAAGGCAGGGAAATACCTCCCATTGACCTATAAACAAGATGCAACTGCATTAAAAATTAATCTGCCTAAACGCTCATTCGAAGACCTGGCTTATGTCGTTAAACTCAATTTCGAAGGTGACATTCCACCTTTTGATAATTATGTCGATATTGACGGCACTCCCTATTATCATATTGTTCCGGTCGAAAATAATGAAAAACTGGTTCTTGGTTCGGATTTAACATTAACCAATAAAAGGAAAGTGCATTCAAATCAATGGAAACTGGAAACTATCGGCAAAGGCCTATATAAAATTCTTAACCGTGAAAATAATAAAAATGTTTTAGAATTCAATGTTTCCGGTAAGAAATTAATGATTTCAAACTTTAGCGGGAAAGAAAATCAATATTGGAAAATTGACGATGGAAGAAACGGGACTTATATAATTTCCAACAAACAATTTCCCGAAATGATTTTATCCGTAATTGATTCCATTTCTGAGGGAAGTAAAGCAGAATTATTGACTTCAGGACCCTCTTTTCCAGATAAATGGATGTTAAAGGAAGTATGTGAATTGAAACAGGAAGCTTTTAAAGAGAATATTATTCCGGGAATTATTGAAGCGGAAGATTATGATACGGGATGTCCCGAAGATGTATACCATGATTCAGACGAAATAAATCAAGGCGGAAATTATCGGCCTAATGAAGGCGTCGATATTGATAAGTGCTCTAAAGGCGGTTATACCATAGGCTGGATTAACGCCGGTGAGTGGCTTACATACACTGTTGACGTCAAGAAGGCGGCAGAATACCGGATAGCTTTCCAAACAGCTACTATCTCGGATAGTGCAAAAATGCACATAGAATGTGATGAAGAAAATAAAACCGGAGTTATTTCTATTCCAAATACGGCGGGATTTCAAAACTGGACGGTAATAGAAAAGACAATAAAACTGGATTCCGGCAGACAAATTTTAAAAATCGTTTTTGACGGCGGACCTTTTAATCTTGATAAAATGGTTTTTGAAGAAATTGACCAGTGAACATAGTTCATTTTTTTGTACATGAAATTTGGAGACGCAATTATGAAAAACAGTCTTTTGCTTATAGTAAGTTTTATATTTTTAGCAACAAACCTTAATGCCCAGCAATTGCCCTATCAAAATCCGAATCTCAGTTCGGAAGAAAGGGCTAAATATCTAATATCACGCTTAACGCTGGATGAAAAAGCGGCTCTGATGTGCGATGTGTCGGAGGCGATTCCGCGATTGGGCATTAAAAATTTCAACTGGTGGAGTGAAGCTTTGCATGGCCTTGCTAATAATGATAGCGTGACCGTTTTTCCGGAGCCCATCGGCATGGCGGCGTCATTTGACGATGAACTGGTTTACCGCATATTCAATGCGACTTCAGATGAAACGCGGGCCAAATATCATGAAGCCATCAGAAACGGAGGGGGAAACAGGCGTTTCCTGAGTCTTTCGGTCTGGACGCCGAATGTCAATATTTTCCGTGATCCGCGCTGGGGCCGCGGACAGGAGACCTATGGTGAAGATCCATACCTTATGTCCCGTATGGGCGTGTCGGTAGTTAAAGGGCTTCAGGGTCCAAAAGATGCAAAGTACAGAAAGCTGCTGGCCTGCGCCAAACATTATGCTGTGCATTCAGGGCCGGAATGGAGCCGTCATGAGATCAATTTAAATGATGTGGATCCCCGTGATTTGTGGGAAACCTATATGCCCGCGTTTAAAGCATTGGTTCAGGAAGCTGATGTTAGACAGGTAATGTGCGCTTATCAGCGGCTGGATGACGAACCCTGTTGCGGCAGCACACGTTTATTACAATCTATTCTCCGTGATCAGTGGGAATATAATCATCTGGTCGTTTCCGATTGCGGAGCTATTACCGATTTTTATACCACCCATAACGTTTCTTCCTCTGCTGTTCATGCAGCGGCCAAAGGTGTTCTGGCAGGAACCGACGTCGAGTGTCAGTGGGATAACCATACTTATAAAAAATTACCCGAAGCAGTCCAAAGAGGATTATTAACTGAAGATGATATTGATTCCCGCTTAATGCGGGTTCTGATCGGCCGGTTCGACCTTGGTGAGATGGATGATGATTCGATTGTTCCCTGGTCAAAGATTCCGATGTCGATTGTGAACAACGAAGAACACCGGAAGCTGGCTTTAGATATGGCCCGCGAATCCATGACCCTGCTTCAGAACAAAAACAATATCCTGCCTCTCAATAAAACCATTGGAAAGGTCGCGGTGATTGGTCCGAATGCGGATGATGAACCGATGTTGTGGGGCAATTATAACGGGAAACCCAAAAGAACCATTACCATTCTGGACGGAATAAAATCGAAAATTTCAGATGATCAGATCATATATGACAAAGCTTGTGATCTGGTTGAGGATAAAGTAACGGAAAGTTATTTTTCGCAATGCTCAATGGATGGTAAGAAAGGGTTTAAAGCCACTTATTGGAATAATCCGGATATCAAAGGCGATATTGTGACGACTCAGCAAATTGTTAATCCGATGAAATTGACCACGGCCGGTCAGCATGAATTTGCTCCCGGTGTACGTCTGGAAGCTTTTTCCGCGAAATATGAAACGGAGTTTATTCCAATAGTCAGTGAAGAGATTGTATTCAAATGCGGCGCCACGGGATCTTTTTCCGTGACAGTGAACGGTGATACCATTGTTAATTATATTAATTGGAGAACACTGCCATCGCGGCATCCGTTTACTGTTGAAGCCGGTAAAAAATATCACATTGAAATTCAGTATGCCCAGATGCATAATTGGCAGGCTAACCTTGAATTTAATTTTGGTAAAGAAGTGGATGTGGATTTTACGAATCTGATAAAGAAACTCAAAGACGTCGATGTGGTTGTATTTGTCGGCGGTCTTTCAACAAACCTGGAAGGCGAAGAAATGCCGGTATCCTATCCCGGTTTTAAGGGCGGAGACCGCACTGAAATAGAGCTTCCTTCCGTACAGCGTAATTGCCTGAAGACCTTGAAGGCAGCCGGTAAAAAGATTGTATATGTAAATTGTTCCGGATCTGCTATTGCTTTAGTTCCTGAAACCGAAAGCTGTGAAGCGATTCTCCAGGCATGGTATAGCGGTGAATCAGGCGGGCAGGCGGTGGCTGACGTCTTATTTGGCGATTATAATCCATCTGGAAAACTACCGATAACATTCTATAAAAATCTGAAACAATTGCCTGATTTTGAAGATTATTCCATGAAGGGACGTACCTATCGCTATATGTCGGATGCTTTGTTCCCATTTGGGTTTGGTTTAAGTTACACAACTTTTTCGATTGGAAAGGCGAAGTTTAGTAAAACTACGATAAAAACCAATGAATCTGTTGAACTGACCGTTCCTGTATCCAATAAAGGGAATAAAGACGGTGTTGAAATTGTCCAAGTTTATGTACGGAAAGTAAACGATCCCGACGGACCGATCAAAACTCTAAAAGGTTTCCAAAGAGTCAATATTGCCGCAGGTAAAACCGCTCAGGCAGAGATCATTTTGCCTTACGATTCGTTTGAATTTTATGATCGGGGCGGTATGAAAATGGCTGTAACACCGGGTGAATATGAAATTTTGTATGGAAACAGTTCGGATAATAACGATCTGCAGATTGAAAAGATTACGATTCAATAATTCATAATCTGAGAATAATGTTTCCAAATATATAAGGGCAAAGTTGTGAAATACAGATACTTATTTTTCGCAATTCTAATTCCTATTTTATGCCGGGGACAGGCTGTAAAAAGTTTTAATCAAACAGCGAATGGTATACAGGTTGATTTGGCGGAAGGCATGCTTAAGGTTATTCCAATTGCAGAAAATGCCGTAAGAATCCAATACCATATTGGTGAAGAAGATAAACTGCCTGAACTTATTTTTACTCACATTGATAAATACCCAAATTTAAGGGTAGCGGAATCATCATCGGAACTGGAATTAAAAGGGCAAAAAATTATTGTTATAGTGGATAAACAGACAGGTAAACTTACTTTTACAGATAATGACGGAAAAATATTTTTAAATGAAAAATCAGACAGCAGGCAACTAATTCCGGATTCTGTTTTAGGCGAACCCTGTTTTGTTGCTCTGCAAAGTTTTGAATCTCCTGAGGACGAATTTATCCTGGGTTTGGGACAGTTTCAGGATGGTCACTATAATATCAGACAGGTAAGCCGCCGTTTGACGCAGGTTAATTCTCAGATTTCATTACCAATTATTTATTCAAACAAAGGATATGGTTTACTCTGGCATCAGTATGGATTAACCGATTTTAATCCGGCTGACAACTTTATTGAACTTGAAAAGTCAGAGCAGTCCGCTGAAGACGGCCAAACGGCTGAAGTTACTACCACATCGGGAACTCAAAAAGTTTCACAAAACCAGTCGTTGTATTCCGGAATCTTCAGAATCCCTGTTGATGGACAATATTCAATATTCCTTAATCTGGGCGATATGGATAATCGTCATTATGTTGTCATAGATGGAAAACCATGCATTGATCAAAGTAATTTTTGGCTTCCCCCTGCCGCAGGCACACTGGTGGATTTAAAAGCGGGAGAACATAGCATTCAACTGGTTTGTAAATCATCAAATACGCCCAAGCTGTCATGGAAGCTAACGGATGATCTAACCACATTCCGTTCTCCCAATGCCAAATTACTTGACTATATTGTTTTTTATGGTCCTTCGGCGGATAGCGTAATAGCTGCCTATCGAAAGCTATCCGGGACGGCGCCGATGCTGCCGCGCTGGGCTTATGGCTTTTGGCAATGCCGCGAACGATACACTTCTGCTGCTCACCTGGTAGAAACCGTTAAAGAATTCCGAAAAAAAAATCTTCCAATGGATGTTATTGTAC
Organism: Calditrichaceae bacterium; assembly: GCA_016928315.1. Lineage (GTDB taxonomy): Bacteria > Calditrichota > Calditrichia > Calditrichales > Calditrichaceae > JAFGKZ01. The sequence continues at coordinate 4,080 of JAFGKZ010000263.1, read as the reverse complement.
AGGACTGGCAATACTGGGGTAACAGAGGCTGGGGGGTTCCTCAATTCGATGAAACCAATTATCCAAATCCTTTAAAATTTATAAACGATATTCATGATTTGAACGCTCATTTCAATATTTCAATCTGGTCTAATCCTGATAAAAATTCGGAAATTGGTAAAGATTATGTGGCTAAAAACCGTTTCATTCCCGGTACAAAATGGCTGGATTATTTTAATCCGGAAACCAGGCGGGCCTACTGGAATACATTAAAAACCAATATGTTTGATTACGGCGTTGACTCATGGTGGATGGACGCCGTGGAACCTGAAAACGATGCTTTACATGGTGAAAAAACATATGCAGGATTGGGTGATTTTTATCGATTGACCTATCCGCTTATGGTAAGTAAAGCGGTGTATGAAGGTCAGCGGGAAACCACATCGGAAAAGCGGGTTTGCATTCTGACGCGGTCGGCGTTTCTCGGGCAGCAAAGATATGGAACAATTAATTGGTCGGGTGATATAGGCGGGACCTGGGACGCCTACAAACGGCAAATTGCAGCCGGACTCAATTATTCCGTTACCGGATTGCCATACTGGACAACCGATATTGGCGGATTTTTCCGTCCCGGAAAATTACAATACACTGATGAGAAATATCATGAATTGCTAATCAGATGGTTTCAATGGAGTGTATTCAATCCGATTTTCCGCATGCACGGATATCAATCGGAGACTGAACCCTGGAAATACGGACAACAGGTTGAAGATAACATGCGCAAAATGCTGAACCTGAGATACCGCCTGATCCCTTATATCTATTCGGAAGCCTGGCAGATTACAAAAAACGGATCGACTATGATGCGTCCCTTAGTCATGGATTTCAGAGAAGATATTTTTGCGATAAAGCAATCGTTTGAATATATGTTTGGGAAGGCATTTCTTGTCGCTCCGGTTATAGAATATAATGTTACGGAGCGGGATGTATATTTACCAAAATCTTCTAATTGGTATGATTTCTGGACCGGAGAACGCAAAACCGGTGGACAATTGGTTAAAGCAGACGCTCCTTTGGATAATATCCCATTATTTGTTAAAGCCGGCTCAATCGTTCCAATGGGCCCGTTTATTCAATATGCCGCGGAAAAAATCGATCCGATAGAAATTCGAATTTATCCCGGCGCCAATGGCGAGTTTGTTTTATATGAAGATGAAAATGATAATTACAATTATGAAGAAGGCAAGTACTCAACTATAAAATTTACCTGGGATAATCTAAAACATGAATTGACAATCAGTGATAAAAAAGGATCCTTTCCCGGTATGCTCAAAGACCGAAAATTTAAAATAGTGAAAGTCTCACCAAACAATGGTGCCGGGATGGATATCGTTAACAAGTATGATAAAATAGTGACTTATAATGGAAGTAAAGTTGTTATTGTTTTATAATAATAGGTTTACTATTTTATGAAATATCTTTTCAATTTACTTAAAACAATAGGAGAAAAGCATGGGTTATATGAAGTACTTTTTATTTTTGTTATTAGTATTGAGTACGATTTTAATGAATGTTGTGGTTGGTCAGGAAAAATCAAACCGGATTGTGATTAATGCTGATCTTGGTAAAGAAACGATCAGCAAATTTATCTATGGCCATTTTGCAGAACATTTGGGATATTGTATCTATGGCGGAATTTATGTCGGAGAGGATTCCAATATTCCGAACACCCGCGGTATCAGAAATGATGTGGTTGATGCACTTAAAGAAATTGCTCCCAGTGTGATGCGCTGGCCGGGCGGCTGTTTCGCGGACACCTATCACTGGAAAGACGGCGTAGGTCCTAAAGATCAGCGTCCTTCAATCGTGAATGTAACCTGGGGTGGGGTAACCGAGGATAATAGTTTTGGCACGCACGAGTTTTTGGATTTTTGTGAATTGATTGGAGCAGAGCCATACATTTGCGCAAATGTGGGCAGCGGTACTGTTCAGGAAGCCGCGGAATGGGTTGAATATGTTAATTCCAGCGCAAAGAGTCCAATGACGGAGTTGCGAAAGAAAAACGGAAGAGAAGAACCGTGGAAAGTTAAATATTGGGCTGTCGGCAATGAAAGCTGGGGATGCGGCGGTAATATGACGCCGGATTATTATGCAGACCTTTACAAAAGATTTTCTACTTATATGCGTGCAGGTCGTCCTTATCGCGTAGCCAGCGGCGGAACCGATCCGGATTTTGAATGGACCGAAACGGTTTTAAAGAAAACGCAAAAATTCCGAAATTTGATACAGGGATATTCATTTCATTATTATACCTTTTGTCACGGCTGGGGTGATAAAACAGCGGCGACAAAATTCACTGAGAACGACTGGTTCCACACTATGAAAAATACGTTGGTAATGGAAGAACGTCTTGAGAGACATATCGCTTTAATGGATGAATATGATACTGAAAACAGGATTGGTTTAATCGCCGACGAATGGGGCAACTGGTTCACCGTTGAACCGGGAACGAATCCGGGTTTTTTATACCAACAGAATACGGTACGCGACGCCGTGACAGCCTCTCTTTATCTGAATATATTTAATAATCATGCCCGCCGGGTAAAAATGGCCAATATTGCCCAGTTTGTAAATGTTCTGCAAGCCATGATCCTGACGAAAGACGAGCAAATCGTAAAAACGCCAACCTTCTATGTTTTTAAGATGTATAAAGTGCATCATGATGCTACGCTTCTGCCAATCGATGTGAGCTGTGATGATTACAAATATGAAGACATGACATTACCAAGCATAAGCGCTTCTGCCTCAAAAGATAAGGATGGAGTGATTCATGTATCGCTTTGCAATATAGACATGAATAAAAGCAGAAGTGTTGAAATCGATTTAAGAGGCACGGATAAATTATCCAAATCCAGCGGCGAAATAATTACCTCAGCTAAAGAGAATGATTTTAACGATTTCGGACAACCCGAAAAAGTGAATATTCAAAAATTCACTTCATTTAGCGTTAAAAATAATATTCTAAAAGTTGATTTACCGTCAAAGTCGGTTGTTACAATTGAGTTAAATAAATAACTTTAAACAGATTTATCAATCAGGAAAATTAGTTTTGATGTTCTCTGGTTTTCTCTGATTAAGATATAATAGAATACGATTTTCATACTTGCTGTTATGAGTTATGGCTGCCATGAAACAGGCGCTGCGATCGGTAAAGATGTAGCAGTTGTGCTGCAGTGAGCAGGCCTAAACAATTTCAGTTAAAAAAATTTACACCTCTTCTGTTTCAGAATTGAAAATCAGAAGAGTTAAACTACATTTATTAATTTTTCAGGAGAATTTAAAATGGTAAAACACTTCTTATTTATTTTACTGATCACATTCTTTATCAGTCAAATCGGATTAGCCCAAACAGGTCAGACTTTAATCAACTATAGTGTTGCCGACACAGCGCATCCTTCACCTTACAATCTTTATGGCGCCAGGTATCCGCAAATTGAAGCAGATTCGCGGGTCACCTTTCGTTTTGAAGCTCCCTACGCAAAGTTAGTGCAGGTTTCGATTGCCAACGTTCCTTTTGATATGATTAAAGGTGATGACGGCGTATGGATCTACACCAGTGAACCGCAGGATGCGGGTTATCACAATTACTGGATGCTTGTTGATAGCGCCATTGTATTGGATCCGGCTACAGACGCATTTATCGGGTATGGTCACAACTGCAATGGATTTGAAATCCCAGATCCGGATGGCGGTTATTATGAGTTAAAGGATGTGCCACAGGGCAATGTACTTATCAGAAATTACTTCTCTAAAACAACTAACTCCTGGCGTCACATTTATATTTACACGCCTCCGGGATATGACACAAATATTTCAACCCGTTATCCTGTTCTTTATCTTCAGCATGGCGGCGGTGAGGATGAACGGGTTTGGATTGAAATGGGTCGCACAAATGTAATTCTTGACAATCTGATCGCCGAAGGTAAAGTCAATCCATTTATAGTGGTTATGGAAACCAGCGCCGCCTTGAAACCCGGTGAAGTTCCTCCCATGCGGCGTCTGCCGCGGCCTGCACCCCAAAGCGGGCAGACTGCTCCAAGC
>JAFGKZ010000262.1 GCA_016928315.1 Calditrichaceae bacterium | reverse complement strand
CATTAATGTTATCGATATGATATTCAAATCTGCTGAATGCCTGTTTCTGCCAGTCAAATCGATTCAATCCGCCGCCAAATGTACCTGCCCATATGTAATTATCAGAATCTTCATAAAGGCACCAGATGGAATTATGGCTGATGCTATTTGAATCTTCAGGATTATTTATATATTGTTTAAATAATTTTTTCTCCGGATCATAATGGTTTAATCCGCCGCCCCAGGTGCCAATCCAAAGTTTCCGATTAGAATCCATCAGAAGACAAGGTATAAAATTATGGTTGATTGAATTGGATCCTTCACGCATTAATTGCCACTGTTGGTAACTATAGTCTTTTGTATTTAGATAAAATAAACCAAGCCCCATAGTACCAATCCATAAATTTTCATTATCCGGAAAGAGAGACCATATATAATAATTAGTATAACGTCCGGTTAATTTGATATCCGGATTCCAGTAGTCGATGGCGTTTTTGGTTAAATCAATCTTGTTCAGTTTATCTTCAGTGCCAATCCATAAAATGCTGTCACTGGTTTGAGCTAATGACCGAATGCTGTAATTGCTCAGTACTGATTGGTTAAAATCATTATTATCAGGTGTCCACGATGCAAATTTTTTCTTTTTAGAAGAATATGCATGCAATCCGCCAATAATGCTGCCCATCCAGATCACTCCGGACTGATCCTGGTAAATAGAAAGAATACGCGTATCCTTCAAACTAATAGCGTTTACTTTTGTCATGGTATATTTAAGGTTGGAATCACCTGAAATAGATAATTCCAGAATACCATTCATTGTCCCGAGCCAATATTGATTATTCCGCAGTTTATAAATAGTCCGCGTTGCTTTTTCTGCGGATAAAATATCTTGGCCATAAAAGTCGCTGATAAATTTACTGGTTTCGATATCAAAAATGTTTAAGCGATCGTTAGTAGCAATTAACAAAATAGTCTTATTATCAATACTTGTGCTTTCAATATCCCAGATAATATTATCGCTCAATGAATTTTTCGCATCTGCGGCTAATTTCCAATGGGAGTATTCTCCCGAGAGCATGTTAAAATGAAGCAGTCCATAAAATGTTGCTATCCATAAATAATTTTTTTGCTGTGTATCCGCGCAGATATCTTGAATGGTATTCATGGCTTGAGGATAATTCAGGTCTTCTCCAAATCGATGATGTTTCCAGCCTTTCAGCTCAGGATCAAATGAATATAAACCGGTATTCAAAGTACCGATCCATAATAGTTTATTGTGGTCCTGATAAATGCTTCGTATGTGATTAGATTGAAGCGGGGATGAGTGCTCATCATTCATTTTCCAATACTTAAATTTGCCTGATTGCGGATTAAAACAGTTTAGACCGCCGTCCTTTGTTCCTATCCATATATTGCCATTCTGATCTTCAAATAAACAATTGATGTGGTTATCGGTAATGGATAAAGAGTCTAAAGGATCATGACGAAATACGGTAAATTGATAGCCGTCATAACGATTCAATCCATCCTCAGTACCAAACCACATAAAACCCTGTTTATCCTGCAGCATACATAAGACGCTGGATTGTGACAGGCCGTCTTCCAAAGACAAATTTTTTAGATGAATTGTATTTGCAAAAGACGGAACGCAGACCATGAAGGATGCGCATAAGAGTAATTTGAAAACCAATACATTATTCATATCTAAAAATTTAAAATGTTTTTATCTAAGATAATTCCAATTTGAATGCAATAAAAGTCATTTAATATTATTAGTGAAATAATTTTTTTGATTTGGGCAATTAATAAGAACAGTAAACATTATTCATTTATAAATTAAGAAATGAGAGAGCCACAGAAGACTCTCTCAAGGTAATCAACGGAGGGAGTGTTGTTTACCTTTTACATTCGATCTTAATACTCAAATTCCAATTGATTTCGTTTGCAGGCTCACAAAAATCTTAAGATTAATTTGACGCTCTCTCCGTAAGCAATACTGCCAATTCATCCATTTTATCCGGTTTCTTTGAGACATAATAGTCACGAATAATACAGCAGCACTGTTTGCGAATGGATGGATTATCTTCATATTTGAGATATCGGCAAAGATAGTTCAACGAATGATCCGTATTTATTTTAGAAAGTGTTACCATCGCTAAGCGTCGCATTTGTGAATTGCCGTCAAATCTAAAAATTAATGCGATGTCATAAACGGCATCGGTTATTTCCAGGCTGTCAGCATACTGAATGATACGCTGCATTGCTGATTCCTGTAATCCCGGGTGTTCAGAATGAATGGCGACAATTAAATTCGTACTGAATGCTTTCCAGTCTATTTTTCTTCTTTCGGCAAAAATAGTACCGGATAATAGCAGTATTAAAATAACGGTTAAAGCGCCATTGATGTTATACGATTTACTCATGGCTGCTCCTTTCACGTTGATGGTTTTTGGTTCTGGTTATCATAATGGACGTGTGCTTTTTAAAGAAGGTTTCCATCTTTTTTCTGTAGTTAGTAAAGTGTAAAAATGATGGATAAATGGTAATTTCCTTAGGATGAATAGAAGTAAAATTTTTCATTATGACGAAACTTTATTAGTGATATTATGCAATGATAACTATATTTTTACAAAGCAGTTTACTTATAGAAGATATGAGTAGTGCGAAAATTATTCGGATTGAATGTAATAATTTCGTATTTTTATATAAAATTTGTTAAATGTAAAAAGATTACAACTTCTATATAATTAACAGGAAAATTGTCCTATAGACTGATTTAACATCTAATATGATGATTATCGGTTCGAATTATTTTAGCTTTTTTCAATGTGGCATATAAGTTGTATAAATTTGAGTAACCCTAAGCTTAACTTTATGGGATTAATACTAAAAAATACATTTTTCAATTTAACCTTCAAATAGGTGGATTTATGATTAAAGTATTACTGGTTATCTTATTATTTTCCGGAATTATATTAGCCAACGGTGTGGCTATTATTGATGCTGAATCTGGAACCTTTTTAGATCTGATTGAATCTAATATCCAGGTTAATGTGGAAAACCAGGTTGCCATTATTTCTTCCATGCAAACATTTAAAAATTTGTCTGGGAGTGCAAAAGTTGTCAAGTATGGATTCCCGTTACCGGGTAGTGCCAGCGCAACCGCTTTAAGATGGAAAATTAATGGAATCTGGTACGAAGCTTCATTTGCTCCCACACCACAGGACACAACCACTCCAGGACCGGGTGGATCCATGGCTGAGGATTTAAAAGCATATCTTGGCGATACACCTATTTATTATGATGTTGAACAGGCTGTAAAAGCAGATTCATCTTTACTTATCGAATTAACCTATGTTCAGTTACTGCCATACGAATTTGGAAATGTTGATTTCATCTATCCCAACGACTATTCCAAAATCCAGTCTGCGGCTCTGGATGAACAGCAAATCTGTTTAAATCTGACTTCACTCCGCACCATTAATTCAATTCAAATGTTGAGTGACCATGATAGTATCAGGGTGATCAATGACGGTAGTTTAGCAGTTCTAACCAGTAAGACATATAAAAAACCTGCAACGCTGGATTATCATATTCAATATAGTTTAAGTTTGGATGAACTCGGATTATACAGTTTAAGTACGTTCATGCCTGCAGATAAGGTTCCTGATGGTCATGGCGGTTTTTTTGTATATATTGCCGAACCGGATCCCAGTGATGCAGGGGATATCATTAATAAATATTTTACAATCATTATCGATCATTCCGGCAGTATGTATGGAACTAAAATGACTCAGGCAAAAAATGCAGCAAGTTTCATCATAGAAAATTTAAACGAAGGCGATTGGTTTAATATTGTTGATTTTTCCAGTGATGTGACCAGTATGAATTCATATCATACGGCTTTTAATAACAGCACAAAAGCTCAGGCGCTAACCTATATCGATAATATATCTGCGACCGGAGGAACCAATATAGCGAGCGCCTTTGATACGGCAACATTACAGTTTACCAGCGCCGGCGATAGCACGGCCAATATAATAATTTTTTTGACGGATGGGGAAGCAACGGTTGGTATCACTGAAGATAACGCCTTGATTGAACATATCAATCAGACCGTAGCAGCCATTGATACCAATATAAATATATATTGCTTTGGCATTGGTAATGATGTTCAGAAAAAAGTATTGACAAGCATATCGGTTGAAAATAATGGTTTCGCAGAATTTCTTGAAGATGATATTCTTGAAGAGCGTCTGACCAATTTTTACCTGAAAATAAGAAATCCGGTTTTACTGCACACTTCTATGGCGTTTTCAGTGCCGGTAGTTAGTGAGACCTATCCGGATCCCCTGCCAAATTTGTATAAAGGTCAGCAGATGATCGTCAGCGGACGTTATTCCGAAGCGGTTCCGCTGGATGTAACTTTAAAAGGTGAGGCTTTTGGTGAAGAAGTCACCTATAACTATGCATTAAATCTTATTGATTCAGTTGTTCAAAAATACCAGTTCCTGCCAAAGATATGGGCAAAATTAAAAATTGAGCATTTGTTGATTGAGTATTATCTTCTTAATGAATCCGCAGAAATTAAAAATGAGATTATCGAACTGAGTTTAGCCTATGGAGTAATTAGTCCCTTTACAAGTTTCGGGGACGCCACGGATATTGATGATGAAACAGAGCCTGTGAAACTGGTAAAGGAGTATGAATTATTGGGCAATTTTCCGAATCCGTTTAATCCTTCTACAACGATTCAGTTTAAAGTTAGCAAAATGCTGAACCGCGTTGTTACCATCAAAATATATGATACGCTTGGCCGATTAGTACGGATTTTATCGATTGTAGTTACGCATCCCGGTCATTATGAAATGCAATGGGACGGCAAACTGGATAACGGCCTACCGGCTGCTTCGGGCAATTATTTTTACCTGGTCGATTTTGGTGAGGCCATTTTAGCTGGTAAAATGCAGCTTTTAAAATAGTTGATAAATAAAAAGGATTATCAGTGCATAGATTTTTTCTTATAATGTTATGTACCCATACGCTTCTGTTTGCTCAATCTCAGACAACGATTGCCGTTTTAGATCTGGAAGCACTGGGCATCGATCCCTCAGAAACCAGTGTGCTCAGCAATCGTCTGCGATCTCTGCTTGTCAATCTGGGTGATTATAAAGTTGTGGAAAGATCACGAATGGAAGAGATTTTGAATGAGCAGGGCCTTCAGCAGACTGGTTGCACGTCCGATGAATGTGTAGTTGAAGTGGGTAAACTGCTGGGCGTTCAAAAAATGCTGGCCGGCTCTTTTGGTAAATTTGGTAATGTCTATACGCTCGAATTGCGCATCATTGATGTACAAACAGGTAAAATTGAATCATCCACCAATTATGATTATCGCAGTGAGATAGAAAATTTACTGGTTGAAGGTGTTGAAACCGCTTTGCGCAACTTGTTGACACTTCCTATTCGCAAGTTTTCAAGCCAAAATGAACCGGGATCATTACAAATTGTTACCACACCAGAAGCAGCATCTATTTATATCGATGATAAGAGTTATGGATCCACGCCTGTTTTTATAAATACCATCAATTCCGGTTATCATGATATCTTTATTCAAAAAGAAGGATTCATTACTTATAAGGAAAAAGTAATAGTCAAAGCCGATACCCTGAATCAGTTAGTCATCAGTCTTCAGTCTAAATTTGCCTGGTTGGAAATTAAATCCAAAATTCAGAATGCGGAAATATTTATAAATTATCAATCGGTGGGGAAAAACCTGTTTCGGGGAGAACGGCTTGAACCTGGAAAATATCATGTTGAAGTGAAACATGATTTTTATAAGTCATTTACGGATGATTTAGAGCTTAAAGCAGGTGATAAAATATTCTGGGATATTGATCTTACCCCAGCCATTGGACAATTAAAGCTGGATACAAAGATCAATAATATAAATATGATATTGAGACAGGGAAAAGAGGAACAAAAATATTTGATTTCCAAATCGGATACATTACCCGTAAAAGCAGGAAATTATTTAATTGAACTTCATGCCATGTCCTATTACCCATATCAGGATAAAATTAAAATAAACGGTGATGATATCACCGAACTGGAGATAGAATTAAAGTATGGCGGTGATGATCTGAAAATGCTTCAAAATCAAAGAAGGTGGTATAACATTAGTTCAATAGCTGGACTGGTATTGGCAGCCGGTTCATTGTACATGGCGAATCAGATGTATTCAAATTATGAAAATGCGACCAAATCATCCGATGCGGCACATTATAAAGATATGACGCAAACATTTACATATATGACCTACGGTTTTTCTGTGATTACTTCCGCCGTATCAATCGGTGCGATTTATAAATGGTCTAAGATTGATCGTCTGAAATATAAACTTGGCTTACGATAAATTGAGTGTAGGACGAATATGAAATTTCTTATTATTTTAGCATCAACATTAATACTTCTACAGTGCGATTTTGATTATGACAATCCAGTCGATCCTGATTTTAATTTAACGCATCCGGGCAGGCTGGCTTTAGCTCAGGATGGAGAATGGATTCGGCTGGATTGGAATGCAAATGATCATTACACGACAGGGTATCAAATTCAGCGTAAATCCGTCGATGAGGAATGGATAAAACTAATCGATATTAAAAATACAAATCAACTTACATATGTCGATACAACCTGTTATACAAATGTGCTGTATTCTTACAGGATTTGCGGGCTTGCTGATGATAACAAGTCAAAATTTTCTAATGAGCCTTTAATGAAAGTCGATTTTCCGGCTCCGTATCAGATAAAGGGAACAGCGCAATCGGAAAATTCTATGCGTCTGAGTTGGGATGACAGTTGTACCTTTGAAGACGGATATAAAATATTTCGTAAATCAGAAAATGAAACCGAATACACATATATTGGTAATGTAAATAGCTATTCTTCTAATTATATTGATGAAGGCTTGAATTATAATAAAGTATATTTATATTATCTGATTGGTTATACAGAGCATAATGAGTCTTTAAAGTCGGCCGAATACAATGCGATGATCAAAGT
>JAFGKZ010000024.1 GCA_016928315.1 Calditrichaceae bacterium | reverse complement strand
CAGAAGAAAATATAAAATATACAGAAGACAGTATTCGATCCTTAAACTGGCGTGAGCATATCCGCATGCGCCCAGGTATGTACATCGGAAAAATGGGCGACGGCTCGGCTCCCGATGATGGTATCTATGTTCTATTAAAAGAAACGATTGACAATTCCATTGATGAATATATTATGGGCTATGGCAAGCATATTGATATCGATATCAGTGACCATACGGTGGCGGTTCGCGATTATGGCCGCGGAATTCCCCTGGGCAAGGTTTTTGATTGTGTTGCTAAAATCAATACAGGTGGTAAATATGACACTGAAGCTTTTCAAAAATCAGTTGGTTTGAATGGCGTGGGAACCAAAGCGGTTAACGCCTTATCGCAATATTTTAAAGTAGAATCCTGCCGCGATGGCAAGACCAAAGTTATTGAATTTGAGCTGGGCGAGCAGAAGAAAGATTATCCAATCAAAAAAACAGACCAACCCAATGGAACAGCTATAACCTTTGTACCCGATGAATCCATGTTTAAAAATTTCCGATTTTTACCTGAGTTTATCGAAAATCAAATCTGGAATTATGTTTATCTGAATTCCGGTCTCACCATCAATTTTAATAAAAAGCGCTTCTATTCAAAGAATGGTTTGCTGGATTTATTATCACGTAAAGCCGATCCGGAAAACCTGCGTTACCCAATCATCCACTTTAAAAATGGCGATATTGAAATTGCACTGACTCATGGCAATCAATATGGAGAAGAATATTATTCCTTTGTAAACGGTCAGTATACAACTCAGGGCGGGACACATTTAGCTGCATTTAAAGAAGCCATTGTTAAAACCCTGCGAGATTTTTATAAAAAAGATTTTGATGCAACCGATATTCGTGCATCTATTATTGCGGCGATCAGTATCCGTATTCAGGAACCGATATTTGAATCGCAGACCAAAACCAAACTGGGATCAACCACCATGGCGCCGGAAGGCGTCTCACTGCGCGGCTATGTCAATGATTTTATCAAAAAGGAACTGGATAATTATCTTCATCAGAATCCTGAGACAGCCGATGCACTTCAACGACGTATTATGCAATCGGAGCGTGAACGTAAAGATATGGCCGGTATTAAAAAGCTGGCCAATCAGCGGGCAAAGAAAGCCAGCCTTCATAACAAAAAATTACGTGATTGCCGAATTCATTATGACATGTTAAAGAATGATCGTCGTTTTGATTCTACCCTGTTTATTACTGAAGGTGACTCTGCCAGTGGATCAATCACAAAAGCCCGCGATGTTGAGAGTCAGGCGGTCTTTAGTCTGCGTGGGAAACCATTAAATTCTTATGGCTTAACTAAAAAAGTCGTGTACGAAAATGAAGAATTCAATCTGCTGCAGCATGCTTTAAATATAGAAGAAAGCATTGAGGATTTGCGTTATAATAAAGTAGTCATCGCAACCGATGCCGACGTGGATGGCATGCATATCCGCCTGTTGTTGATGACTTTCTTTTTGCAGTTTTTCCCTGATCTGGTTCGTAACGGTCATGTGTATATTCTGGAAACACCGCTCTTCCGGGTGCGTAATAAAAAGGAAACGATCTACTGTTACAGCGAGGAAGAAAAACAGCAGGCCATTAAAAAGCTGGGCGCAAATCCTGAAATCACACGTTTTAAAGGATTGGGTGAAATTTCACCGGGCGAGTTCAAGAATTTTATTAATGAAAATATCCGTCTGGAACCGTTGTTACTGGAAGAAAAAACATCTATCACAAAGTTACTGAGTTATTATATGGGTAAAAACACCCCGGATCGCCAGGAGTTTATTATCGATAATCTGAGGATCGAACAGGATTTAGTGGAGGAAGAAACTGCCGCTTAAAGCGACCCTCCCCTTAATCCCCTCCTAAGAGGGGAAACTGTCATTCCCCTCCGACGGAGGGGCCAGGGGTGGGTTGATTGGTTAACCAAAACAGGAAAGATATAATACATTAGTCAAAGCGTTTAGTTGAGAAAGGTAAGATTTTTCGAGTGAGTGAAGAAGGCAAAAATATTAAAGAAAATGAAACTATTATAGAGCAACCGAACGGCAAGATTAAAGAATCGGTGCATGTACAGGGTATGTATGAGAATTGGTTTTTAGATTATGCCTCCTATGTTATTCTGGAGCGGGCAGTTCCTGCACTACTGGATGGTCTCAAACCGGTGCAGCGCCGTATTCTGCATTCCATGAAACGGATGGATGATGGCCGCTTCAACAAAGTCGCTAATATTATCGGTCATACCATGCAATTCCATCCGCACGGTGACGCAGCCATTGGCGATGCCCTGGTTAATCTGGGCCAGAAGGACCTTTTAATTGAAACACAGGGTAACTGGGGTGATATCCGCACCGGTGATCGCGCTGCTGCAGCCCGCTACATCGAAGCCCGTTTGTCCAAATTCGCACTCGAAGTTGCCTTCAATCCGGAGACCACGGAATGGCAGCAATCTTATGACGGACGCAATAAAGAGCCGGTGCATCTGCCTGTGAAGTTTCCAATGATTTTAGCCCAGGGCGCAGAGGGTATTGCCGTGGGATTGGCGACCAAGATTATGCCGCATAATTTTATCGAACTGATTGAAGCCTCAATCGATGTTCTCAATGGTAAAGATGTTGATCTTTTGCCTGATTTCCCCACCGGCGGATTGATGGATGCCGGCAATTACAATGAAGGTCAGCGTGGCGGCAAATTGAGGCTGCGCGCCAACATCGAAGTGCGCGATCGCAAAATGTTAATCATCAAAGATATTCCCTATACAACAACTACTACGAATCTGATTGAATCCATTGTAAAAGCCAGTGATAATAATAAAATCAAAATAAAAAAGGTAGTTGATAATACAGCTGAGAATATTGAGATCATAATTGAACTTCCACCCGGCGTTTCACCGGATGTCACGATGGATGCTCTTTATGCGTTTACAGAGTGCGAGGTATCCATTTCGCCAAACTCTTGTGTTATCTTAGACGGCAAGCCGCAATTTTTAAGCATCAATGAAATGTTAAAGCTTTCCACTAAGCATACAGTGCACCTGTTGAAATGGGAATTGGAAAATAAGCTGGGCGATCTCAAAGAGAAACTTTTCTTTTCATCCCTTGAAAAAATCTTTATCGAAAATCGTATTTACCGGGATATTGAAGAGTGCGAAACCTGGGAATCGGTTATTCAGACCATTGATAAGGGATTGGATCCATTTAAACCGCAATTGTTGAGGGAAGTGACTGAAGAAGACATCGTCCGGCTCACCGAGATCAAAATTAAACGGATTTCCAAATATAATTCCTTTAAAGCCGATGAATTGATCAAGAATCTGCAGAATGACATCACCGAAGTCGAATACAATCTTGCCCATTTAACCGAATTCAGCATTAAGTATTTTCAGAATTTACTGGAGAAATACGGCAAGGGTCGGGAACGAAAGACACAAATCCGCTCTTTTGATACCATTTCCGTTACCCAGGTCGCTGTTGCCAATGAAAAACTGTACATCAACCGCAAAGACGGTTTTGTCGGATACGGCCTTAAAAAAGATGAATTTATCAGTGAATGTTCGGACATTGATGATATCATAGTATTCCTCAAAGACGGGCGATTTATAGTCACCCGCATTACCGATAAAGCCTTTGTTGGCAAAGATATAATTTATGCCGCCGTATGGAAAAAGAATGACGAGCGTATGGTTTATAATATGATTTATTACGATGGCAAATCCGAACGCAGCTATGCCAAGCGGTTTAATGTGACGGCTATTACCCGTGATAAGCATTACGATTTGTCCAAGAGCGGCAAAGATTCCAAAGTGCTATATTTTACAGCCAATCCCAACAGTGAATCGGAAGTGGTGACCGTATATCTTTCTCCTAATTGCCGGGCGCGTATCAAAGTATTTGATTTTGATTTTGATGAGATCGCCATAAAGGGTCGCTCATCACAGGGAAATATCATCACACGTTACCCGGTGCGCAGGATTACCCAGAAAGAAATAGGCGCGTCAACTTTGGGCGGCATGGACATCTGGTATGATGAAAATGTGGGGCGATTGAATACCGATTCACGAGGCAAATACCTGGGTAATTTTGATAATGGCAATTTAATCCTGGTCATTTATCAGGACGGCACGTATGAATTAACCAATTATGAATTGAGCAATCGTTATGATATCTCCAAGCTGCTACACATAGAACAGTTTAATCCGGATAACATAATATCTGCTGTTCATTATGATGGCGAGCAGAAGAATTTTTATGTTAAACGCTTTAAGATTGAAACTCAGACCATTGGAAAATCTTTCAATTTTATAACTGAACATAAGGATTCTAAACTTATACTTGCATCTACGGAGGAACATCCAATTGTTGAGGTGGAATATCTTAAAGGTAAAGCCAAACAAAAATTTATAGAAAAACAGAATATAAATGATTTAGTTGATATAAAAGGATGGAAAGCCCGCGGCAACCGGTTGAGCAAATATCGGGTGACATTAGTTGATCTGGTTAAACAGACTGAGTTGGAGATTCTCATCCCGGAAAATGAAGAAACCGAAGAAGGGATGCAAGAGACCGGAGACGGGATACCGGAGGCTGGAAAATCTGAGACTGAAAAAGAAGAATCAAAAAAAACAAAAGCCCCAAAAGACGAAAAAAATAAAGGTAATAAAAAAAACCAGCTGAATTTGTTTGATTAAATACAATGAATAATTTTATTACTCAATCATTGCTTATATCATTCTTTCATTGTTATCAAAAAGCGACTAATCATAGTTTTATTTGAATGTATGCGGCGCTTCCCGCAAATGAGCCGTAGCACGAAATTTTGATTCAAAATCTTTATAAGCGCGTCTAACGCCATCTTCAGAAATCTCTAAAACCTTTGTGACTTCAATTTCCGGCACGTTGTGTTCCCAGGCATATAACAAATGATCCAGTTTATCAAATGCAATCCTGAAAAAGAATTCCTGGTCGCTCACCGGCAGACTGAACGTATCCGGACTGGGTTGTCTCTCAATAATTTCAGGTATGACCTGAAGATACTCTGAAAGTTGATAGATTTGATTTTTATAAAGATGTGTAATGGGTTCGATATCTGTACCGCCATCGCCATATTTGCAAAAATCACCTAAAATAAACTCAGTACGATTGGTGGTGCCAACTACAATAAGGTTTCTCTTTTCAGCTTCAGCATATAAATGCAGCATTCTGGATCTGATTTTGATATTAGCAAATGAAGTGATGGCACGAAACTCATCCAGGTTTAATCGCCTTTTAATGACCTCCCCATCCGGTATCTGTACCTGCAGTAAATAAAAACTAAAGGCATCTCTTTCTAAAAGATCTGTAGGAAGTGTGATATTGTATTTGAATCCGGGTTGATACTCAGGAACCAATTTCTGAATATACTCATCCCGCCATTGATAGGGCACAACGCTATTAATGGTTGGAGAAATATTGATTTGGCGATATTCTATGCCCAGCGACTCAGCATGTTTTGAAGCATATTCACTGCTGACCGGATTCGATTCGGTCTCAGGCAAAATGAGACCTACAACTTTTTCTTTGCCAATTGCATGTGCCGCTACTGCTGCCATACAAGCAGAATCAATACCGCCGCTAAGTCCGACGACAATACCTTTTCTGCGGAAAACAACTCTTAATTGTTCAATAATAAATTTGGAAAGTTTTTCTAATTCAACCTCTGGATCAATTTTTAAAATATCACGATTAAAATGCATAGAACCTCCTAAAGAAACTTTTTTATCCTTTTAATATGGGCTGATTATCCAGGTATGGTTGTATGGTAATACCCTGGTTTATCAAAAGATTTCCTGTGTGATACATTCTGCCGGATGGAAACAATAAACGATAGCGACGGCTTAAACATAGACAATTTCTATACTTTTTGTTCTTCGTTTGATTCCCTTCCTGCGATAAGACATCCGGTTAAAAAATATTGTATCCCTGACTATAGCATATAAAATATTCTGACAACTCTGTGCCCTAATCATATCCAAAACTTTTATCAAAATCAATTTGAATTTAGTAATTATAAATGTACTCAATTGCCAATTGCTTTCCAATATCAGGATGATTAATTTTGTTGTTAAAATCACAACTATAATAATCAGCTGTGATTAAGTTGCTCTGCACAGGCGGAACTTTTTAATCCTGTAAATATGATTTCATTTCACAGGCAATAGTTAAAATCAGGAACTGATATTACAAGGAGACATTTATATGGATAAAATTGTTATTCTTTCCATGGATAGTATCGGAAAAGAATTTATCCCCAAGGATTACCTGCCTAAAGGCAAAGATGAATATCATCTGCGCCATCAACAATCCGTTTGGCCAAAAGATCGTTGGCGTCATCTGAATTCTGATGAAGTCGAGCGGTTAGTTAAAAACAATAATAATGCTGAAGATTGGGATGATATTTTAGTGACCGATGAATTCAATCCTAAACTCATAAAAAATTGTGATTTTTTTGGTTTGGTTCGCATTGGCCGTATCCGCAATGTGGTACTGGAACATCATGAACTTAAATTACGGGTTGGTATTACTAACAGCGTGATTATATCCTGTGATATTGGTGATGATGTCGCTATTCATGATGTTCGTTATCTTGCCCATTATATCATTGGTGATCGCTGTATTTTGTTTAATATTGATGAGATGCATACCACGAACCATGCTAAATTTGGTAATGGCATCATCAAACAAGGTGAATCAGAAGATGTTCGGGTATGGATTGATTTGATGAATGAAGCCGGCGGCCGAAGTATTTTACCTTTTGATGGTATCATTACCGCGGATGCCTATCTGTGGGCAAAATTCAGAGAAGATTCCACAATGCAGGATAGACTAAAAGAAATTACCCAGAGTAAGTTTGATGATCGCCGTGGTTACTATGGAGTGGTTGGCAATCAATCTGTTATAAAAAATTCACTGATACTAAAAGATGTAAAAATAGGTTCATGCTGTTATATCAAAGGCGCCAATAAGCTAAAAAACCTGACGATTAATTCATCAGAAGATGAACACACACAAATCGGCGAAGGCGTTGAAATGGTAAATGGTATTATCGGGTATGGCTGCCATATATTTTATGGTTGTAAAGCTGTTCGTTTTATTTTAGGCAATAATTCCAATCTAAAATATGGAGCCCGTTTAATTAATTCATTCCTTGGCGACAATTCTACAATTTCCTGCTGTGAAGTACTTAATAATCTGATCTTTCCAGCTCATGAACAACATCATAACAATTCATTTTTAATTGCCTCCGTTGTTATGGGGCAGAGTAATATGGCGGCTGGCGCAACGATTGGCTCCAACCATAACAGCCGCGCAAATGATAATGAAATTCAAGCAGGCCGCGGCTTTTGGCCGGGACTATGCAGCAGTGTTAAGCATTCCTGCCGTTTCGCCTCTTTTACCTTGCTTGCCAAAGGCGATTATCCGGCTGAGCTGGATATTCCCTTACCATTTTCGCTTTTAAATAATAACGTCTCAAAAGACCAATTAGAAATAATGCCGGCTTACTGGTGGCTGTATAATATGTATGCACTGGCCCGCAATTCTTGGAAATTTAAAAATCGTGATAAGCGTAAAAACAAAATTCAAAATATAGAATTTGACGCTTTGGCTCCTGATACCATAGAAGAAATAATCAATGCGCGAAAATTAATTGAAATCTGGACAGCTAAAGCCCGCCTGATCCAACAAGGAAAACCGGTTAACAAATCCGATGAGAATGATCTTATTCAATTAGGAAAAGAATTATTATCCACAAATGAAGTCATTGTCAATAAATTAGAGATTTGCGGTGAAAATATGGAAAAATCAAACCGCAAAATTGTGATCATTAAAACTCATAGAGCCTATCATGCCTATTTCGATATGCTACTTTATTACGCAGTAAAAAACCTGCTGGAATATTATGAATCTGATAATAAAATAAACTTGAGTACGATGAATGCATCTTTAAACAGCAGCCGTAATACCGATTGGACTAACCTTGGCGGACAGCTCATACCTGCGCGGGATATTGATCGTTTGCGCGCAGACGTAGGAAAACTGAAATTAAAAAATTGGGATGCTATTCATAAACGATATGATGAATTATGGATTAAATACCCGCTTGAAAAACAAAATCATGCCTATGCTGTATTATGTGATTTGTATGAAACTGATAAAATAAGTAAAGATCAGTGGATTAAAGCATTGGACAGAGCCATTGCTATCCAAGAATTTATCCGCGATCAAGTTTATATCTCGAGAAAGAAAGATTACGATAATCATTTTCGGCAGGCTACATTTCATAATCAGGAAGAAATGATTGCCACTATAGGGACGATTGATGATAACAATTTTATCAAACAGGTTCGCGATGAAACGGAAGTGTTTAGAAAATTGGTATTAAAGATAAAACAACGAGGATAATACTCTCAAACAGAGAATTTTACATCAGAAACGAAAGGGAAGGAAGCATGAATCTAAAGGATGCGAAATATTCAAAATATGCTTTGGTTCAGGAGATGATGGATACGGTTGGCGTGGTTAAAAAATTTGACGCCGACCAGACAAAAAAAACAGCAAAGGAAATTAAGAAAGCCGGTAAACTCTTGCTGACAGGTGAAGGATCCAGCCGGATATTTCCGGCAAAAAATGCCATCCGCAAAGCGTTAACGATGGGGATGGATTTGAGTATTGTTACGGACGGTTCCAGACAGTCGGCACAATACAATCTTAAAAAATTTGCCGTGTTCTGTGCATCCAATTCCGGCAGAACCAAAGAAGTTGTTCTATTGGCTAAAATGCTTGGGGATATAGGAAATGATAAGCGTTATGCATTGACAGCCAATAAGGACACATTACTGGAAAAAGAATGTAAGAAAACGTTTGTGCTGACCTGCGGCTGGGAGCAGGCTGTCGCAGCCACAAAAAGCGTTATTGAACAGGCCTTGTTCTA
This sequence comes from Calditrichaceae bacterium, assembly GCA_016928315.1. Classification (GTDB taxonomy): domain Bacteria; phylum Calditrichota; class Calditrichia; order Calditrichales; family Calditrichaceae; genus JAFGKZ01. The sequence goes on along the minus strand of JAFGKZ010000024.1, from coordinate 57 downwards.
TGAGTCTATTTTATGGCATATTGAAGGAATGAAGGGATCGAAGATAATTAAAAATCT
>JAFGKZ010000023.1 GCA_016928315.1 Calditrichaceae bacterium | reverse complement strand
CATAGATAAGGGGGAGTTGACGCCCAGTTTAAAAATTAAACGGAATGTAGTAGAGAAAAATTTTAAAGAGCAGATTGATGCCTTGTATAGGTAATTCAATTTGAACAATAAATGTGTCAACGCTAAATTTTATGATGAAATATAAAAATCACATTCAGCATTATCAAAATGATGCGGACTTTCATAATTATTTTGAGAATAATCCAATCGAAGAGCATAACATTCGGCGTCGATACAGCTGTTTCTTTAAATGGCTTTTACCTCTTAAAAATGGTATCCTGTTGGAAATAGGCAGCGGCGGTGGTTATGCTATGCAGGAAATCAAAAAAACTCGTTTCGATTATGTGGCATTGGATATTCCTATCACAAATCTGAAAGGTATCAAATCCAGGTCGGAGAAATCGATTTACGCGGTATCCGGGGATGCCTATCAATTACCCTTTAAAGATAAAAATGTTAACACTATCATTTTATCAGAAGTGTTGGAACATTTTCAGGATCCGGCTAAGGCCTTAAAAGAAATGCATCGAATTCTGGCGGATGATGGTGTTTTGTTAATATCCGTACCCTATAAAGAAACGATATCCTATCAGATATGTGTTCATTGCAATAAACCAACGCCGACGCATGCTCACTTTCATTCATTTGATGAAAACAGCCTGGACCCATTTTTAACCGATACCAATCTTTCAGTAGATAAAAAACAAAAAATTACAAATAAGCTTCTAAGCCGGATTTCAGTTTTTTTTAAATTAAATAATCTGCCATTTTATTTATGGCAGTTGATTGACAGGGGATTAAATTTAGTAATACCTAAACCATCTCATATTATTTTCCGATTGAAAAAAATTAATCAGTATACATAAACCGTTGGCTGTAAATAGCCATATTGATAGAATTTTACATTAAAAATTTTTTTCTCACCTGATGCAGATACCATTGCATAATAATTGGATTGAAAGTTTTACCGGATAATTTTATCTGATATCCATCCTTTTCAGCGTCTCTGGTCAATACATCTGTAATTTGACTATGATAAATATAATCGTTTTTAAGGCGATTCATGGCATGCCAGCTCGAAGGCATATATGGATATATCCTGTTTTTGAAATTTTGTAGAAATATCTGATTCTTTGTCGGCTGCAATTCATTTTCGAAATTCAAATTATAAGGTTTAAAAAAGACCTGTTTTAGAACATCATCATAAAGTCGCTTATAAAGCTTAAATTTGTAAGGTAAAATTTTAAAAAAATCAACCAGAGCATTATCCATTAATGGCAAACGATGTTCATAGCCAAAAAAATTATATACCACTGCTGAATTAAAAATAAATTTTGCCAGTTTTTCTTTTAAATCCCAGTTCTCAAAGATTGAGTAGGCTAAGCTTTTTGGATTTATTATGGAATTCTGAATAGATTCACGAATATTTTCCAAAAATATATTTTTATTTTGTTTATCAATTTTATATTGCGAAAATTTTATCTTTAAAATGGATCGGGCTATTTTATCAATCGATGCTTGTTCCTTTATATTTCCATTTTTAATTAACTGGCTCCCGCCTAAAAAATCACCAGAGTGGCCTGCACAAAATACAGCGTCCCCGGGAATTGTATGTGAATCTTTTAGATATTTGACAGCAAAATACTGTTCCAAAAAAAACATAGATGTATAATTTGCGGCATAAGGATAATAGTCTTTAAATGCAGGATCGTTAATATAATTGTTATGAACTACTTTTTTATAGTCAATAAATTGCCATTGGTAGCCTAATTTTTGGGCAACCGTTTGAGAAATACTTCTTTCCTTATTATTGGGATCTCCATAACTGTAACAAATAACATCATTATAATTCAAAATTTTCAGCATTACGGCAATTAATCTGGAATCGTAACCACCGCTTAGCGATAATAAGACAGTCCTGCCCGCGAGGGAATCGATAAATCGTTTAAATACAGGGTATAAAATTTCCTGAAATTCTTGTGAGAGATCGTTATAAGATTTGGTTGAAACCGTGTCTGTAACATAAGAATGATAAAAAATTTGGTCAACAGAGTGAGCGGTCATCTTGATGCATGCGCCCGCCTGAACCTGGTATAAATCATTTATTAGTGTATTTTTGCCGCAGACTATTCCGGCAGATAAAAATTCTTTTTCATTATGTGGATTTGTTTTAAAAAGATTTTCAGATGAAATCACTTCTTCAGGATTATCAGAGATAATAATATTCTTGGAAGGCCGTGTATAAAACAATGGAAATGTCCGAAGCCGGTCCACGGCCGCCAGAACACTGTTATCAAGTTCAATAATAACGCTAAACAGACCATTGGCACGCGATACTCTGCTAATAAATTCTTGGATATTGGTGGCAGGTATAAAATAATTACAAAGATTATCATTTTCATACAATATATTATCAGAAGAATATATGAATCCTTTTACATAAATATTATTTTTGATGTACCAGGGAAATCCTTTATTATTTGTTACTTTTATCTGAAGCACTTTATACATTCAATCCGATTAACTTAGGTGTTCTGATTATTATATACTGTTTCAAATTTATTATTTTTACTTATTATTTTAGATTTATTTTTTGATATGCGCAGAATATAGAAACAAATAACAAAATTAAAAATAAAGCCAACCAACGAATAAAACAATATGGAGTAATATTCATTATGATAAATCTTAAATCCAAGATAAAGTCCAATAAACCGAAAAATTAGCAAAAATGTATTATATAACACCAGCACTTTTTGTTTATTTAAAATAGTGATTATCGATGTAATTGGATTGTTCAAAAACATCATGAACAACCATGGGATAAGTAGTTGAATAATTCTGCCTGTGAGAGCCCATTCCGAACCGAAGATATATTTAAAAATATACGGCGCGGTTATAAATAAAATTACAAACGGAATAATTGATACTTTTATAAGCTTCAAATAAATAGTTTTCACCAGGTTGTATAAATCTTTTTTTTCATTATAAATTTCACTGGCGCGCTGATAGAATACTTGTCCTATTGACTGACTTAAAATACCTGCCGGCGTATTAATAATCCTGTGCGCCAGTCCGTAAAGACTCACAATGGTCAATCCATAATAATGTCCCAACAGAAAAAATGGCAGGTGGTTTGATATCCGATTCTGAACGCCCATTAAAGTATTAAAAATAGGAACATTTTTATACTCCACAGCAAGTTCTGTTATGCGTTTAAAGGAGATTTCATTTATTAGAATCCGATACCTGTCTTTGAGACGATAGATCAGATATACCGCTGAAAAAAATTGTCCCGCTATCAATCCGCCAATCAAACCAAATTTTTCAAACTGTCCATAGCTTAATGGTATTTGCGAAGCAGCCGTTATTGATGATTTGATTACCCGGCCGGCGGAAATTTCTTTGTAATCTTTAAATCGGTTTCCAAAGTAATTAAATGATTGGAAAATACCGGTCAATAACACGCTGATTGGAATTAGAAATAACCAGGGCGCTATTTTCTCATTTCCCAGTAAAACAGCAAAAGTCTGATTAAAGAAAAAAATTAGTAAGGTAAGAAAAGCGCTCATGACAAATGATATCACAATGGATAACGCTAACAAGTTAACCGAATCTGAATCGTTTTTTGGTAAAACCATGGTGATTTCATACTGAAAAGTCGCAAAAACTGATAGTATCACAACAATGGCAGAATATACAAAATAGATTCCAAAAATATCTATGGAATATATTCTTGTTAATAACGGAGCTATCAGTACAGGAATAGCCTGTGATAATATTAATCCACTGGAGAGCGTTAATGTGTTTTTATAGAACTCATTTTTATTTATGTTTATCACGGTGTTTGAATTTCCAAACTAAAGCAATTTTGAATAAATTTGTTTTAATTTTTCCGATTCCTTTTCCCAGTTCAATTCAAGCGCTGCCTTAGCGCAGTTTTTTCGCCATCTGGTCAGTTGGCTTTCGTCAGCAAGCATTAATTCAATTTTCTGTGCAATAGCTTTGATATCAGACGGATCAACCGTCTGTCCAACCTGATAGTGATCAACATTGTGCTGTAAGGTTGGGATATTACCGGCTAATACCGGCAGTCCGGCATGTATGTATTCAAAAAATTTATTTGGCAGGGCATAAGTTCTGTTAATACTGTCGGGTTCACTGAGGACTAAACCGAGTTTTGCGGCGCTTATGTACCCAATCAATTGTTCATTTTCTATCAATGGATGAAAGCGGATTTTATGATCCAATTTTAACTGGCTCACTTTATTCTTTAGTTGTTTTTCTAATGGTCCCGTTCCAATAAGTAAAAATTTAATTGAATCGTCCTTAATTATGGCAGCGGCTTGAATAATATTAATCAGAGCCCGGCCGGGTAAAAAATAACCGTGAAAAATGACGCGTTTTTCCACGAAATTATTATTGTTAACCGCTGTTTGAATACTATTTAAAGAAGGAAGGCTGCGAATCACCCGTATGGCCTTTGTATCAGGATAATCCCTCTTAAATAATTCAGCCAACGGTTCGCTAACGGTAATTAACGTATGGACACAGTATACTATTTTTTGCTCAAACCACATCCAGACAGCTCTGCGTATGGGTCGGTTTTCAAATATTTGATGTCCGCGAAAATATTCATGCGCATCGTAAATTAATGCACTTTTGTTAAACCATTGTCTGATTAATAGTGCCGGAATTGGAATAATGCCTCTGAAATGAATGACATCATATTTTTTAAATATGATCTTAATCAATAATATGAAATTGAAAACAGGATAGGCAATGATCCCATGTTTGAAAAAATCAGGCAGGGATATTGCCGAATAATCGAAAGTATGTTTTTGATTAATGATATCATATTTACTGATTGAAATCACACGCACATTAAAACCCATATTTTGAGCGGTTTCAATTTGGTTTAATACACGACGCCTGAATTCGATATGTTCGAATGATATAAACAACATGGTCTTTTTCATATTGGCAGCGCCTCAATGGAAATCAATCCACCTGTATTTTCGCAGTCAATGGTTAGTATATCTTTATTTGAATCAAAATACATTTTAGAACTGCATTTATATGTAAACTTAGCAGGCACATGCAAACTGAATTTCTCTAATCCATCAGGAATAACCATGCGTATCATAATTCCATTTTCTGATTGTTTAAATGATTGGATTCTAATTTTTTCTCTTAACTTCAACCAGTTGTAATGCGTTATCAGAGGATGATTATAGACATTTTCATTTTGTATTAAGCGGATAATATAATCCCACAATTTTGAATAGACTTCCGGCTGATAAATATTATTGGAATGCCAAAGAATGTTCAAAAGTCCGCCATACGCTTTAACAGTTTCCAATAATTGGTTGATTATTTTTTTCGAAGCTTCAAAATCATTGCCTTTATCGGGTAGTGTATTTTCAAAAAAAGTCGTAGGAAATTCGATAATTTCCAATGGCGTCTGATTTGTATGATCGAATGTTTTAAAAGGAAAACAGGTACCTGCCCGAAAACCGCTGTAACGCCTATGAATCATTCCGGCTTCGTATTTTAAATTCAACCAGGCGGCTGTTACCCAAATCTGGGGAAACAGACATCGAAGGTAATGATGTCGTATTCCTGTAACCGATAATCCGGATATTTTTTCCAGCTTCATTTTTTCTTTTAAATATCGCTTTGGACTTTCAAAAGTGTATCGGCTGGGATGGAAAGCAATTTCATGATCCTCAGATTTTAATTGGGCTATTAATTTCTTTATCCTTTTACTGGCAATTCTATAACGAAAATGCATTCCTTCAAGATATTTTGCCATAAAAAAGAAGGTTGCTCTAAGGTTATTTTGTTTATAGAATGGCAGTAACCTGTTGAATCCCCAGGTAAGCTCGTCAAGCTTATCGATTTCTTCTAAGGTGCGTTCTTTTTTTAATCCTGAACGGATAAGCGCTTTAAAAATTAGTTTTTTAAATGGATGAAAAGCTCGTATAAAATCTACATCGTGAGTGAGAGCGATGCCGAATTCCTGACCAATCGGATACAGCGCTTTCTTTATTAAAATCAAATTATTGTCTGCCGCTTTCTTATTAATCATATCATAAAAAAAATCACACAGGATATCCACAACAGGGATTAAAAAGTTTCCATGCATAAACAGAATACTGTTTTCCGCTTTTGTATCAATATCATTGGGATGTTGATAGTCATTTTCTTCCACGCGCGCCAGGTGGTAATACACATTGGCAATTAAATCAAATGAGGATGCTGAAACATTGGAATTGGTAAATTTTTGTTGCCCGGAATTTGTAATTATGGGAATGCTGACATTTTTAAAAGTTACTTTTTCCCAGAGACAATTTGAACTATGCAGTTGATCTAAGTTAAACTGTTTTGATAAAAATAGTGCAGGCGCTGAAATACTAGTCTGAACAATATTCGGTTTATAGATAAGCAAAATACTATTTTCATCCATCTCACCGGGATTATTAATCCATTTAAAAAATAATCCGTTACGGTCTAAAAGATAACTGATTGTGTACTTCACTGCATCAGAAGTAAATTCATTATTTAGACAAAAAATTTGCATCAAATATTTTTAGTAGATTTTCTATGGTAAAAATGTTGTTTTTCCCGCAGTGCAGCTAACCATTTAATCCATGTATTTTTGGCATAAAATACCCGGTAAAAATTTTGAAGTTCACCGCCAAAACTGCGTTTTAATGTTTCGAAGTACTGCTCATTAGCGCCCAAAAAGTCAAATCTTTTGCCTAAGAATTCTTCCTTTTCCATTATGGATGCATAAATATACTTGTTATAATTTTGTTCACGCTCCGCTGGGTCGATCCCCATGAATAAAGCATAAACTGATTTGTCATCGTACAATATAATTAATCCTGCAAGAATTTTTATTCCCTTTTTTAGATAATAGATTTTACCAATCTTTTGATTCAGAATATCTTGAAACAGAACTTTTAACTGATTTGCAGAGATAGGCGGTTTTTTTTGATGTAAACGATAACTACTGAGCACATATTCAATTAATGGTTCAATCTGACCGGATTCTTCCGTAGATAAGCCATCCTTTTTTGCTGTTCGTATATTCTGTCGTAAGGTTCGATTGAATTGAAATTCCAATTCAGCCATCGATAATATAGTGAAAGAATAAGTATAAGCCGGGATTGCCTTAAAGTTATCCCATAGATAGGGTCTTACATCTTCCATTCCGGGCGCTAATGAAAACTGCATAAAATCGTATTCATTTTTTAATTCTTCAAGCAGTATTTTAACAATCCGCTGCTGATTCGCTATTAAACTGGATGATCGATCTGTTTTTAGTTGAGATGTTAATATTCCCTGATATGTGGTAGCAGGCATATAGGTTATAGCCTTTAGACCGAAACTTTTTTTGGGCCAAAAGAGCATACCGCCATCAATTTTATTTTCATTAAAAGCAGCTATAATTTTGAATGGACGTCGGGTCAGATTAGTGATTATTTTTCCCCATTGCGTGGTATGAAAGAGCGTTCCTGCAGAAGTGTCGTAAACAAATGTATCCCAAAGAGGATATTCTTCGGGGACGAGTTCACGAACGGATAATTTCTGTTGAAGCTCGGGCATCTATCAGGCTTTTCCCAGCAGTTTAACAATGATGGCTTTTTGCACATGCATCCGGTTTTCAGCTTCATCAAATACGATGGATTGTGGTCCGTCGATGACATCATCAGTAATTTCATCTCCGCGATGAGCCGGCAGACAATGCATCACCAGGGCGTTTTTTCCGGCATGGGACATTAAATCAGAATTGACCTGGTAGGGTAAAAACACCTTTCTTCTTGCTCTTGCCTCGGCTTCCATACCCATACTGGCCCAGACGTCGGTATAGACAACATCAGCGTCTTTTACGGCGGCTTTGGGATCGGTTAGTAATTCAATTTGACTGATACCGGTATTCCTGGCATTTTCCAGGGTTTTATGATCGGGTTCATAACCGGATGGGGAGCATAATATTAAATGCATTGGCATTTTAGACGCCAGATTAATCCAGGAATTGGCCACATTATTGCCGTCGCCGATATATACAATCTTAATATCGTTTAAATTTTTACGATGTTCCATCACCGTAAAAATATCCGCCATAATCTGACAGGGATGGTTGTAATCCGTCAACCCGTTAATTACCGGCGCTGTGGCATGTTCCGCCAATACTTCCATATGGATATGCTCAAACAATCGTGCCATGATAATATCATTATATCGGGATACGACCTGCGCGATATCTTTTACCGCTTCCCGCTTGCCAATACCGATATCAGCCGGGGACAGGTAGAGCGCGTAGCCGCCAAGCTGGTACATTCCGGTTTCGAAGGATATACGCGTACGCGCTGAAGGTTTGGCAAAAATCATAGACATCGTAAGGCCTTTGCATAAGTGATGTTCTTCGCGGCGCTTTGTTTTTGCTTTAAGTTCTTTTGTAAGATCAAATATTGCTTCAAGTTCAGACAGAGAATAATCAGCAATGGATATAAAGTCTTTTTTCACTCAAACCTCCGGGATGAATTAATAATCATAAAACAATAGCAAAATTTACAACAAATGAAGATAAAAATGAAGACTATTTTTGTCTACTTTTATTTTAAAAGATAAATCTTTTAAAGAATCCGGATCATTTCAAATTTACAAAATATACCGGCTCAAATCTTCGTCTTCAACCACCTCTTTGAGCATTTCCTGTACTTTGGCTTCATCGATAGCTATTTTGCCTAATTTCTTCTCGGGTACGTCAAACAGAATTTCTTCGAGCAATGTAGACATAATCGTATGCAGCCGTCGCGCCCCGATATTCTCACTGCGGGTATTTACCAGCGTAGCTATTTTAGCAATTTCTTCAATTGCGCCATCATTAAAGTCCAGCTCAACATCTTCGGATTCTAACAGCGCTTTATATTGTTTGATAAGCGCATTTTTCGGCTCAGTTAGAATGCGTATAAAATCCTTTTCCGAAAGACTGTTTAATTCAACGCGAATGGGAAATCGTCCCTGCAATTCCGGTATCAGGTCGGATGGTTTACTGACATGAAATGCACCGGATGCGATAAAAAGGATATGATCAGTCTTCACCATACCGTATTTGGTGACCACCGCTGTACCTTCCACCACCGGCAATAAATCACGTTGAACACCTTCCCTCGAAACATCGGGTCCGTGTTTGCCTGAAGAGGCGCCGGCAATTTTATCAATTTCATCAAGAAACACAATGCCGCTGTTTTGCACCCGGTCAATCGCTTTCCGGACAACCTGTTCCATATCAATTAATTTCTGTGCTTCCTGTTGGGTAAGTAATTTGATGGCTTCAGGTACGGTTGTTTTACGTTTTTTTAATTTTTTAGGCATCATCCCGCCAAAAAGTTCCTGGATATTCAAACCCATTTCTTCAATGCCCATGGGTGAAAAAATTTGCATCATTGGCCGGTTATCAGCGGTTACGTCAATTTCAATAGTACGATCGTCCAGTTTACCCTCAATCAATTGTGCTCGGAGTTTTTCCCTGGTCCGCTGATGACGCAATTCCAGATCATCCTCTTCGCTCATTTCGCCAACCGGCTTTGTTTTTTTGCTGATAGGCGGCAGTAAAATATCCAGTACGCGTTCAACAGCCATATCCTGTGCTTTGCCTTCGACTTCTTTTGTCCGTTCTTCACGAACCATTTGCACGCCAATCTCAACCAGATCACGAATGATGGACTCAACATCCCGGCCCACATAACCCACCTCAGTAAATTTAGAGGCTTCAACCTTGGCAAACGGTGCGTTAGATAACCGTGCCAGCCGGCGTGAAATTTCCGTTTTTCCGACGCCGGTAGGTCCAATCAGAATGATATTATTTGGCATAATCTCTTCACGCAAATCCTCGGGCGCCTGCTGCCTGCGCCAGCGATTACGTAAAGCAATAGCGACCATTTTTTTAGCCCGATCCTGGCCGATGATATATTTATCAAGCTCTTTTACTATTTGATGGGGCGTTAATTCATTTATTTTAAGTTTGCTTTTTGTCATGTTTTATAGAACCTCAACATTAATTTTGTTGTTTGTGTATATGCAAATTTCAGATGCTATGGTTAATGCTTCCCGGGCAATTTCTTCAGCAGATAAATCAGAATATTTTACTAAACTGCGGGCGGCGGCCAAAGCAAATGAACCGCCGGAACCAATGGCAGCAATATGATCATCCGGTTCAATAATATCGCCGGTTCCGCTAATGATAAAAATATTTTCTTTATCCAGCACTGCCAGAAGCGCTTCCAGCCTGCGCAGATATCGATCGGATCGCCAGTCTTTAGCCAACTCCACAGCGGCTTTTGGCAGATTACCAGAGTACCGCTCCAGCTTTTCCTCGAATCGCTCGAATAAAGTAAAGGCATCGGCTGCCGCTCCGGCAAATCCGCCTAAAATTTTACCATTATACAGGCGCCTTATTTTCTTAGCAGAATGTTTCATAACCGTTTGGCCTAAAGTTACCTGGCCATCACCGGCCAGCGCAACCTGACCTTTATGGCTGATTCCTAAAATCGTAGTTGCATATATTTTTTCATAGTTTTCAGTTAGCATAGGTAAGTCCTTTTATTGGATAGTCACATATTAATTTAAGTATGTATGAAAAAAATAATATTATGTTTCATAAAACGGAATGTGTTCCGTAATGCGATTTAAATACCCCGTCGTAATCGGGCTACCGGTATTTGAAGTTGTTCTCGGTATTTGGCAACCGTTCTGCGCGCGATGGGGAATCCTTCTTTCTTAAGTAATGCGGAAAGTTTATCATCACTCAATGGTTTTTTGGGATTTTCTTTTTCGATTATTTCTTTAATGCGATTTTTTATTTTCCGGGTTGAGATTTCCTCACCCTCTTCATTTTCAATACGTTCATTAAAAAAGTATTTTAATTCGAAAACGCCGTAATCCATCTGGACATATTTGCCGTTTGCCACCCGGCTGACTGTGGAAATATCCATCTCTATCATTTCGGCAATTTCACGCATTATTAATGGTTTAATATACTCTGGTCCCTTTTCAAAAAAATCATGCTGCATTTCCACAATCGCTTCCATCACCTTAAGCATAGTAATTTTACGCTGATAAATAGAGGAAATAAACCAGCGCGCCGATTCAACTTTTTTACGAATATATTGCCGGGTTTCTTTATCAGTTCCTTTCCGGTCAAATAGCATCTTTTTATAGGTATTACTGATACGCAAGGGTGGCACATTCCAGTCGTTCAGACTGATAACAAATTTATCATCAACTTTTTCAACAATAAAATCCGGAACAATATAATTACTGCGCACATCAAATATACCTTCGCCCGGCTTCGGATTTAAGCGCAGTATCTGATCCAAACTTTTCTGCAATTCTTCACGTGATAAGCTTAATGCATCAATAATCCGTTCATATCGTTTATTTTTAAAATCTTCAAAAAATTCATGTAATATTTTATAGGCAATTGTTTTTTGCTGATTGTTTTCTTCCAGTTGAACCATTAAACATTCACGTAAGGTACGGCTGCCAACGCCTGTGGGATCCAATCGTTGAATCTGTTTTAGTACTTTTTCAATAACAGCTTCATCCTGTTCAAATATCTCGGAAACGGTAGATAAGGATAAATTTTGATCTAAATAGCCGTCATCACGAATATTCCAGACAAGATATTCACCAATCTGAAATTCAACTTCGTTTAATGATAAAATATGTAATTGTTCCAGTAAATGTTCAGAAAGGGTTTTAATGCTTACTTCCGGTCGTTCATAATCATCCTGATTTTTGTCTTTAGGAATACGTATTTCAAAGGTTTCCTCATCATTAATCAGGTTCTCAATATCTGTGTCTTTTTGAGCTTCTTCCAGCTCTTTTTTGTCGTATTCATCATCTTTGCCATTATTAGCTTCATCATGAACCTCAAGTTCCTCAGCAACTTTCGAATCCTCTTCTTCATTGCTTTCGATGCTGTCTTCCGCTGTTAATTCCTCATCTTCGCCTTCTTCTAAAACAGGATTCATTTCCAGTTCACTTTTAATTCTTTGTTCGAGGCTTAATAAAGGTAATTGTAATAGGGTTGAAAGGAGAATCTGCTGGGGAGTCAGTCTCTGTTCGAGCCGTAAATTTTGCGATAAGCTAAGCATAAAATGTTAATCCCGTTTCTCTTCGTAAATCCCTTCAAGAAGATTACTTTCTTTGGCATAATTTATGTAGAAACTTATGTATTTTAAATGTTGGAGTCAAGATTAAACGGCGCATAAAAGCGCAATTATCAATATCCGGCAGGATTGGCGTAACAATATATACAACCAAAATGACAAGGCTGGGTCAAATAATCTCCAATATCGATTGATCGCGTACATCCACAATCCTTTCTGGATGGCGCTTTAGCAACAGATACTTTTTCTGTAGCAACGAAGCTGTTTAATAATGAACCATCTATACAGTGTCCTTTTTTGATTTTCTTATTTTCTAGTGCCGTATCATTGCAGCACGCATACAATAGAATATTGAATTTAGCGGATATTTCTACCATTCGATCTAATATTGCCCCCTGCTGTTTTTGTGTTAGATTGTAGACCTGCCAATTGGGAAAAACTCTGGAAAATCTTCTTTCATATTTATGATAGGGATGCACAAAACTGAAATAGCAGCATTGTATTCCAAAACTGCTGATCTGCCGGCACAACGCTTTAAATTTTTCAGGATCATGATTGCTTCGAATATTTCTATTTTCAATCCAATGGACAATGGGATCATATCGCCAGATTATTCTATCGGGTCCATACGTTTCCGTCAATTGTTTTATCTGGTTTAATGCTTTTTCCAAAGCAATGCCCGATTTTTCCAATTTAGTTTTTGGCAGAATGGTGAAGTGAAAAAATAAATTATAATCTTTAAAAAAATCTTTCTTTTTTAGAAAAGAGCTATAATTGCGTGACCAGAATACAATCCAATTTACATGATCCGGATCGAGTTTAACTATCCGGGAATTTTTTCTGTATTGCGGATTTGTAACCTCAATCTTGCCAGCTTCAATGGCATCTATAAACCAGTTTAAGTAAAAGGCAGGAATGTCTGTCCGTCGGGATGCAGATATAACCGATTTCATTACATTGATTTTATTATTTGTTCAAAATTCTCAGCAAACACAGCATTTTCTTCCGCAAGGCCGGTGGTAATACGCATGCAATTGGGTAATCCAAAGGATTTTAATGGCCTGATAATGATTCCTCTTTTCAGTAACTGCTCATAAATCAGATTAACCTGATTTTCCGATTCAAGAATTATAGTTACAAAATTTGCATAAGATTCCAGATAAGGGACGCTAAGGGACCTGAAAAAATCATAAAAAAATTCTCTGCCTTTCCGGGCTATCTGAATTGATTGATTCAGAAAGTCAATGTCATCCAGCGCCGCCAGCGCTCCGGCCTGAGCCGGGCCGCTTGGTTCAAAAGGCAGTTTAATCTTCATTAAATTATTAATCAGATTTTCATGGGCAAAGCCATAACCAATTCGCACGCCGGCTAAACCATAAGCTTTGGAAAACGTGCGCAGCGAAATGACATTATCAAAACGATATTTCATCGAATCCGGATAATCAGGATTATTTACAGCAAATTCAAAATAGGCTTCATCCAGTAAAACCAGAGTTCGCTGGGGTACCTGTTGCATAAATTGACGAAACTCCGAATCGGTAAAAATAGAGCCGGTAGGATTATTAGGATTAGCCAGGTAAATTATTTTTGTTTTATCTGTAATTTGATCGGCAATTGCCTGTAAATCGAATTGATAATTTTTTAGTGGAATTTCGATTAAATCAATTCCACGTGATTGCACCTGTATTTTGAAAGTAATAAAAGTGCCGGCAGAAGTGAGAGCGATGTCCTCATCATGCAGAAACGTTCGCATTATAGTTGAGATAATACTTTCCGATCCATGACCAGTTATCACATTGTTCGTTTTTACCTTGAACAATTTTGCGAGCGCATCTCGCAGATAATAGCTGTCCGGGCTTGGATATCGATGAAGTTCCTTTAGATGATTTTGCATAGCTTGTAATGCTTTAGGAGAGACGCCCAATGGATTTTCATTGGAAGCCAGTTTTATTATTCTTTTTAATCCAAGTTCCCGCTGGAGTTCTTCAATAGGTTTTCCGGCTTGATAAGGTTTAAGTGATTCAATATGTTCTG
>JAFGKZ010000261.1 GCA_016928315.1 Calditrichaceae bacterium | reverse complement strand
TTGATCCTGGATTGATGTACTCAAAAACCGGAAGAACCATAAATAAAGACATTGTTGCAATTTATATCATAAGAAACGGCATTCGCCGAAAAAAAATAATTAAAATTTATAAATTAATGGCCCCACATAAAATATATTCTGAATTCAAAAATAAAAATAAAAGTCACCACTCATTAAAAGACTAATAATAAATCAAGATTGGATTGACTTTTTATAACTTAATTACTGTCAACATATCATTAACAAACCAAATACAGTTAACTTTGTTAATATGAAAATTCTATGTTTTTTGGAAATTTAATTTTTAAGAAACAGACATCAACAATGAAATCTTGTCTGACTTAAGCTATTGATTTTCAAAATATTCGAAGGCGTCAATAATATCAAGATAAACGCCGTCAAAACCGGCGTTAATTATTTTCTTCAGGTATGATTCATCATTACGGAAAATTATGTTTTGCCAGTCTGCGCTCCAGTATTCGACTTTATAATTACCTTCCCAATCCGGATTTTCTTTAACAATCCAATAAGGTTTCTGACTGTTCCAGCTTTCCTGCCAGTAATAGCGGTAGTCCTCGGCCTCACCGATAGACATATAGGCCAATAGTAATCGCTGACCGCCATTAGCTTTTTGTTTCAATTGTTCAACTTCTGTTAACGAGAATTCTGTTTCATCCTGAAAGAAAGCATCCATAATCAACAAATCATAATTTGTAGCGGTAATCGCATTGATAAAATCTGTTTTAGTAGAAAAATATTGAGGATTGATTAAATATAAAAAATTCTTTACCTGATTAAGGTTTTCAATAACCATATTATTTTCTGCATAGATGGGTTCAGGGTAATCAGGAATATTGTTTAATTCACGGCGATTGGCGGCAAAGGATACATAACTTGCTGCATTATTTTTTGCATAGGAATCATTCATGTTAGCGTGCGTATAACAATAATCCGTTACTAAAATGACATTCCCGGCATCACGGGATTTATCCAAAAATTTTCTTAAATAGTGAGTACTTGATTCAGGCGTCGGTTCATCGTCATTATAATAACCATAAAACAGATCTTCCTGCCCATGCCCGTCAATGGCATTCAGATAATAGGTAGCTAATGTTCCATCCTCATTCCCATCGCTCGACACCAGTTCGATTCCATTTTGTGGTACAATACGAAAGGTACCCTTAATGGATTTCGCATAATTGCTAATTCCAATTACAAAATCGCGCATTTCCTCTTTGAAGTCTACATCGCCATAATCAGTAGATTCATCATCGCTGCATCCAAAGGCCCAAACCAGTATCGCCAGTATTAAAGTTTTGTTAATAAGACAGTATTTCATATATATCTCGTTACTATTAATTCTATAACCTTATGCAAAGTCAAAAATAAATCGCACTTTTATTTTTGTCAGATTACTGCGAATAAAATTTACCGAATGTAAAGACTCTTTTAATTTTACGATTAATGATTTATTTCCTGCTCTAATCCGCTTGGGCCGGTCGGCGCAATGTCTTTAAAGACCCAACGCAGTCCGCGGCTGTATCCTTCCGATTTAACGCCGGAGTGACGCTCGCCTTCTATCGTATAATTGAGCAGAGCCATCTCTCTATAATTTCGCTGAGCAAGCTTTTCCTGAAATTCAACAATCGGCTGGCGGAAGGGGCCGTATTCATCCCCGCCCTGTGACAGAAATAATCTAACCGGGAATGAATCATTAACCTCAGCATACTTATCATCGCGGTTGAACAGATAACGGTTATCCCAATCAACCGCCGGGCTTATTGAAATAAATCGCTTAAAAAGCGCCGGTTTTTCATACATGGCATACAATGCAAATAATCCGCCCAATGAGTTGCCGGATAAAGCCCGTTCACCTTTTTTTGTACGGAAATTGGAATCAATATAAGGAATCACTGTCTCTTCAATAAATTGTAAAAATTTAGGCCCATCACCCGTAGTTGAATTATCTCCACCTACTTTTGTTGGCGTAAGATCACGGGCACGAAGGTTACCATAATTGGCATTTTCACCCGGGTATGAAAAACCGACCATAATAAGTTCTGGAAGGACATTATCATACACCAGTTGTCCATGTATGGAATTGAGCAAAGGCATATCCCAATAGGCGTCCATAAAATAAAGGACGGGATAGTGTTTCTGGGTTGAATCCGAATAACTGCCAGGAAGAAAAATAATCAGCTCATGTTCGCGCCCGGTCAGTTCAGAATTCATTTGAACAATTTGGGTACTTGTTAATGTAAAATGGCTGTCTTGGGCAAAAAGAGAAGATGTAATTATAAGTAAGATGAAACAAAATGTAAAAATGATACTTAAATTTTGAAGGTTTAACATTTAGATATTCCTTTCTTTAACTGTTTGTTCAACAAATTTTATTGGCATGGATGTCCGTTTACTGATATCTTCAAACGAAAGCCTTTGTTCATGAAAACGCAGTATTACATTTTCCATCGGTTCTCCGATTTCAATGATATGACCATCGGGATCATAAAAACGCATGGCCCGCTGACCCCATGGATGCTCTTGGATTTTATGGATAATATCTATGGAATTCTCAACTAATCTTTTTAAAATATTTTCCAGTTCATCCGTTTCAAAGTAAAGTTCGCAATTATTTGTTTTAAAGCTTACCGGGTATTCTGTCTCTTCGCCCAGCAACTTCTGGAAATGTGTTTTTAGATGAATTGAAAATCCGCCTTTAAATTGAATATTTTCATCAAAATCATACAGCACTTCCTGTTGCAAAATATTATTATAAAAATTTCTTGATCGTGACATATCCTCAACGCAAATAAGCGGGCATACAAATTTTAGCATAAACCACTCCCCGTTATACGAGTTTTTATCTTGTTATTCTAAAAATTTATGACGATTCAGTAAAAAATCCTTATAAACCTGATAATGTTCAGTATCTTCATATTGCACAGGCTGCACGGGAATATGATCAAAACTGTAAATCTTTGCATCCGGACAGGCTAACAATATGGGGGAATGCGTTACCATTATAAATTGTGCATGACCGGCTTGACTGTTTTCCCGGATGATATCCAAAAATTCAAGCTGTGTTTTGGGTGAGAGAGCGGTTTCCGGTTCATCAATTAAATAGATGCCTTCCAGTTTATATCGGCTGCGAAAGTAGGACATCATTGACTGACCATGTGATTGTGTCACAAGCGATTTCCCGCCAAAATGCTGCAACTGTCCCGGATCCATTGAAGCCCAGGTATCCAGAATATTGGCAAAATCCTTAAAAATATCCGAACCGAAAAAAGCGCCGGGCACGCGTCCGTTTGCCCACTCCATTTCAATATAATGATGAAGTAGTTTTTCATACCGGTTATACTGGTATCGTGTTGTTTGAGATGATCGCCAGATATGAATGCCGCAATTATGAGCAATCGCTTCCAGTAAAGTTGATTTGCCGCTGCCATTCTCACCGACAAATAAAGTAACCGGCGTATCAAATGATATCTGTTTGGTTTGATGAAATACCTGCAGGTTAAATGGGTAATGCTCCTGAGTCGGATACTTTTCAGAATTCAATGTCACGCTTTTAATATGCATATCGTATCTACTTCCTATAATCTTCTGGGAGACAATTAAATAATAGATTGAATACGGATCAATTTAATTTTGAATATCGTTAGATAGTTGTGGTAATTTTTTTGCCGGAAAATCACTTATAACCAGCGCCTGGTTTTCTTTTTTCCATTATTTTTCTGGTATATTTATTACTTATTCGGAATTTCTTTGAAACCAGACTGTCATTTCACCGGGACCACGATGCGACCAGCTGTAATAAGGAATTGCCATCATTTGTCTCTTCTCTCCTGATTTATCTCTTACAACTCCATTAATAATGTTAACACCACCTAAAAGATCATTCTGATAGTGAGCAGTTAATTCGACATCATTCGGAATTACCAGATTGAACACATCATTATTATTATCAATACCTTCGGCACAATAAACGATTGGACCACGTGTAAGGGCAACTTTTCCCTGATCATCTTTAACTAATTCATGCGCTATCACCCGCCGAACCGGCATAGTAAAATTAATCTTAAGCATATCATTTTGATTCCATTTTCTGCTTAAAACAACATAGCCCCTGTCTATCTCATAGGTTACCGGCTCGCCATTTAACAGAATTGAAAATTTATTTTGGTTATCATCCAAAAATCTGTATAAATCACTTGGAACCGGATTGTCTGCTGACCAGCCCGGGATTCTGATTTTAAGAGCGACAGCACTTTGTAATTTTGAATCAACTTTGATGTTAACATTTCCATCCCAGGGATAATTAGTTTCCTGAGATATTTTAACTTCATTACCATCAAGGCTGATTTTAGCTTCAGAGGCGATAAACAGATTTACGAAGATTGAATTATCCTTAACTGCATAAATATATCCGGGTATCGACGGCATAAAACGGATGATATTGGATGGGCAGCAGGAGCAATTAAACCATGGTTGTCTGGTAAGCGAACCCTGGTTAAATTTAAATTTGCCATCCGATGCCAGACAATTTGGATAGAAGAAGGCTTTACCATCCAACGAGACGCCGGATATCAGACCGTTGTAAAGGGTACGTTCCAGCACGTCGATGTATTTTGCATGACCATGCACTAAAAACATCCGATGATTCCAGTAAACATTGGCGATGGCAGCGCAGGTTTCGTTGTAGGATGTTAAATTAGGCAGCTCATAATTATTACCGAAAGATTCTCCCTGATGTCTGGCGCCAAGGCCGCCCGTAATATATATTTTTTTCGAAACCACATTTTCCCATATCTTATCGATGGCCTTTAAATAGAGTGAATCTCTCATAATTGCGGCAATATCCGCCATGCCCGCGTACATGTAAACAGCCCGGACGGCGTGTCCAACCGCCTCGTTTTGCTGAATTACAGGAATACTATCCTGGTTATATGAACCTCCCAGCTCATGTCCTTCTGCATTACCTCGCTGATCCAGAAAAAACTTTGCTAAATCCAAATATTTTCTACTGCCTGTTGCCCGGTATAATTTAATTAAACCTGTCTCAATAATCTGATGACCCGGCGGTTCCATATTTTTTCCAGGGCCAAAAGTATCAGCTATCAAATCCGCATTCTTCAAGGCGATATTTAAAAAATTACGCTTACCTGTCGCCTGAAAATGCGCATAAGCGGCTTCATACATATGACCGACATTATACAGCTCATGGCTGGATGCCAGATTAAACCAGCGCGGTCCGGGTTTTACCCACCAGGCTGGAGTAGTATCCGGATTCAGCGTTTTCCATGTGCAAATGTAGCCATCATCTTCCTGAGCCGCGGCAATTATTGTAATAATTGAATCGACATAAGCATCCAGTTTTTTATCCGGATGGACGCTCATTGAATAGGAAGCGCCTTCAATGATTTTATAAACATCGGAATCATCAAACGGCATCAAGCCTTCATATTGCCCTTCCATCAGACCGCCGGCTTTAGCAAAATTACGAATACGGCCTTCTTCTTCACATTTATTAAAACCAAAGGGGATGGTGGCAGTTCGATTGATCTCAATCCGCTTATTCCAGAATGAATCGGCCAGAGAAACCGAATTAAATGATACCGGGCTAATTGGATAATCGGGTATATCCTTTCGGAAATTATCAAAATCACAGGAATAGATAATGATAAAAATCAGTATTACTTTGATATTAAGTAAAATACATTTGTTCATATTGGTTCCGATCTTGTATTGGTATAAGTATAAAATTTTGTTAA
>JAFGKZ010000022.1 GCA_016928315.1 Calditrichaceae bacterium | reverse complement strand
TATCGGTTTATAATATTCTTGGACAGAAGTTGGTAACCCTGGTATCAGAAAATAAACAGCCCGGAATATATTCGATAAAATGGAATGCCCAACGGTATACCACAGGTGTATATTTTTTTCGGCTTAATGTTAATGGAAAACCTGTTGATGTAAAAAAAGGATTATATTTAAGATAAATAGTTTATTTGATTAACAACAGTTTTCTTGTTTGGATTAATGCATTTCCAATAACCAATCTGCAAAAATAAACACCACCTGCATAGGCGGCAGCATCCCATTTAACTATATATTCCCCCGATGGCTGTTCTTTGGAAACTAATGTAACTACCTTTTGGCCTAAGAGATTGTAAATAGATAAATCCACATGTTGAAGGTGGCTAATGTGATGCAGTCCAACATTGTATTTAATTGTAGTTGAAGGATTAAAGGGATTGGGATAATTTTGACCAAGCATATATTTTACAGGTGTCTCTTTTTTTTCAGTTATTGCGGTTGAAGGATTAAATTCATAAGCTCCTATATCAGGGGCAGAACCTAAATAAGACATCACCGGAACAATAAGCGTATCCTGACCATCATTATATATAATTATAGTATCTTGAATACCTTTATCAATACAGGGAGAACTTGATTGCAGGCTGTAATCAGCGCCTTCTGCATCAATAAATTGTACAGAATCCATGAGATTGGTTTCTCCCGGAAGCGTATCCGTATCAGAAATGCTATATCGAAAATTAAGATTCGAATTTGAAGTAACTGCAAAATTTCTTATTTGACATTCGGATATAATTGTATTGATTATTTCTGCGCTGGCTCCGCTGGTCGGCGTACCTGAATCGCTGGCGTGGTAACCATAGATACCGGTATTGTTATAGTGTAGTGTATTATTTAAAAGAATTCCATGTGCGCTGTTATGAACTTCAATTCCGCCATTACAATTACTTATAGTATTTCGTTCAACTAGCGCTTCTGATCCCTCGCCCACGGTTATTCCCATCGAAACACAATGATTAATTCTATTCCCTCTAATAGTAATATTATTTGATTGATTACCCACATCAATGGCGTCATCGCTATATTCGGCAAATGTATTATTTTCGAACAAGACCAATCCCTGCCCGGCATTATCACAATCGATGGCATCCTGTTTCGCAAGCTGCCTATTCCCTGAAAGATTACTATTTCTGATTATGGCTGTATCAGGGGCATTAATATGAATGACATCCGATCCGGATACATTTTTTATATCGCATTCCGATAATTTGATTATGCCACCGTTGATATTAAACGCAGTACTCATTTTAGAAAGATGGACATGTTCAAATAAAATCAGCCCATTGGACCCTCTTACACCTCCCCAGTTAACTGTTGTATCCTGAGGCATTAATTTAACCGGAATATCAAAGGTTCCATTCATTTTACAGTTGCCCTCAACTGTCATAGTTACTGAAGAAGCGAAAAATATTTCAACCCCTGCATCAACCGTTAAATTTGCACCGGCATCCACAGTAATGGATACATCGGCCATATATGGCGAATTAGCTAAAGTTAACGTTGTATCGCCTGTTATCTGTGAAGGCAATGATTGTGCATGTAGATTTAAACCCAAGATTGCTGTAACAAGGATACTTTTAATTAAACTATTTATATGTGAAAAAATTTTTTGTGCCATTTTCTGCATAATTAGACCTATTCTATAATTGTTACTGCATTAATATCATTTTACCGATAGCATTAAAATTATCAGTTTTTAATCTATAGAAATAAATGCCCGTCGGAAATCCGGCTGCATCCCATTGCACAGAATAATGTCCGGACTGTTGATATTCTGATACCAGAGTTACCACCTTCTGTCCAAGAATATTATAAACCGATAGTTCTACCTTTTGGGGCACAAAATCTTGTGTCCCCACGGTGTAATGGATTGTTGTTTCCGGATTAAAGGGATTAGGATAATTTTGGAATAATTGAATTTTTGCTGGAATGTATTCGGGTTGATCAATTAAATGTGTAACAGCGCTGTTGATTTTTCCGGGAGTACCGCCTATTGTATTTGATGCAGCCCAGTTTTGAGACTGAGTATTATCGGACAAAGGATCGATTAATTCTAATGTGTATCCGGCGCCATTCGGCTCGATGGGCCAGGGATAAACGCTGCTGTATTCTACCGAATCAATCAGCGCACCATCATCGTCCAATAATTTTAACATTTCTCCATTTCTATCAAATCCAAAATCCAATTCGAAAATAATGTAATCGGTTGTGCCAAAAATATCTTCAAAATCATCCTTATCCTGGCAAAGAACCATATAATTATCCGGATCAAGCATCGTGTTTTCCGGAATGGTAAAACTGTTTGCATTATCTTTAAACTCCCAGTTTGAAAGCGCAACAGGAAAAATCTGGGCATTATATAATTCTACCCAATCGCCCGGATCGAAACTGTCGTTGGGATAATAGTTTATCTCATTGATAATAATACGGGGAAATGTATCCTGAACAAATTTCGCAGTAGCTGTAAAATTTCCAAGGGGTGACGCAATCAAACTGTTACCGGATAAAACATACGAATCAAGGCTATCAGTCTGGAATATCCATTCGCTGAATACATAGCCTGGATTGGGTTTTGGAGTCAGCTTTATTGGTATCGTTTCAAAGTATGTTCCTTGCCAGGGAAAAGTATCAATTTGAACGGTGTTTAATTCAATCGAGCCATACTCAGGCGTTTGGTTATCGAGTGTAAGATTATACAATCCTGCCAGAAAAAATTTGACAAGTATATGCTGCCTGACAAAATCAGGACGCGTTAAAAGATAATTGCGCATAACAGATAAGTTATTCTCCCAATCCCCGCGGGTTCTGGACCAGCGAGTCAATTGCATGTCTATATCCCTATCAATAACTGATTTTATTTGATCCATCAGCGCAATTGTATGGCTCGGCAGGAAGGTAGTGTTTAAAAGATCGGCAAATCGGTTGATAAAATAAGTTTTGTAATATGTATTTTCCAGTAACCCCCGGATGATGATAGTATTGTATCCGTTTCCAACACGATCACCTGTAATACCGGTAGCCCAATCAAGTGTGTTCCATTCGGGATTTCCATAACTGCTATAGGGTAATCCAATGCCATGATCCACATCCCAGAGCACCCACTTCCAGATGCCATCGGTTGTTCTGGGTCTCCAGAATTTTAGATTATTTGAAAGCCAGTCAAAATTTCCTGCAAATACTTCAAAAATCCAGTAGTCTGTAAAATTCTTAATGTCCATTTGAGATTCTAAATAATCATAATTTGCAGGGTCGTTCAGATTATTATCTACAATAAATTGCCGCATAGCATCATAATGGATCCAGTCTCCTTCAATAGCATTTCTATTTCCCGGATAATTAAAAGCGCGTTCTAAAAAATCAATTTCATTCCTATAATTAAAATTAGTCTCAATATATTGTTTATCCTGCCTCTCTCTTAGATTATAGATTCCCCAATAGGAACCATTTAAATATACATGCACCGGTCTTGAGGCAGAAATTGCGTGGGTTGGATCAATATCACGATATAGTTCATGGCAAAATGGATCACGAATGTGCGTTCCATTAGATAATTGTGAACCATCATTGCCTCCATTACGCAGAATAAATACATTAAATATACCAATTTCTTTATCATCAAATAATCTATAATTTATAAAAGGCTCACCATAATTATCCCGCGCATAAATGCGAAATGATTGCTGCGATCTTCCATCCGGCGAATGAATTTTTATTCCAGCAGGCAGCTGAAATCCCAGTTCAAAATTATTATCAAAAAATTCCACGTTGATGGGTTTTTCCCAGTCTTTAAATTTATTATCCATAAGGCCTTCACTGCCCCACAAGTTAGATGGATCAGTAATAATAGAAACAACAGGTAAATGCAATTCATTATTAATAAAATAACTGTGGCTTGTTGCATCGCTTGGAAGAAGATCATCTTTAATAACGCGCGCTCTGATAATGCTCGAAGAATTTATGTTAAAAGGTCCGATATAACGATGAGAATGAATGGTAGGCATCGATCCATTTAAAGTATAGAAGATTAAACTGTCCGGATATTCTGAAGTAATTGTAATTTCCTGACTTGTTGTATAAAAACCGCCATCTAAAGAAAATTCTGGTGGATTGGCTTTATCTGTCAATCCAATATTTATGTTACCTGATCCCGGGGTTGGTTGATTGAGAAAGTACCAATTTTCAGATGCGTCAGGCTGCCGCCCATAGGATATATCAGTAAATTGTTCGGGGAAATAAACCTGGTCAATTATAACTGTTCCATTGGAATCAGTGAGGAATATACTTTCACCTGAAGCGGATAGTTTGAATCCTAAATGTAAGGCACCTTCAAGCGTATCTGCATCTGCCCAAAGAACAATAAATCCTTTACTTTCAATTGCGGTTAAATCTGAGGTGTCAGGTAAACGCCACCTTGTTAAATTATTTGCGTCATCACTAATAAAAAAACCGCCAAGGTTAATGGTAGAATCCGATGCGTTATATATTTCTATCCAGTCAGCATAGTCTCCGTATTCATCCTGTATTGTATGTGCATTAGAAGCCATAAATTCATTAATGAACAGCGTGCCTTGTTGACCTAAAACAGAGGAAAAAAAGAATAATGCGGATAGTAAGTAAAATTTTATCATTTTGTACTTTGACAAATTTTATAATTGAGCATATGTGAAAATATAGAGAACGAATAAAAAAATCAATTGATAATAAATATATTGGAATTTAAAAGAGCATAAAAATAATGAACTGCAATTTACTGATTAATAATCTGAAATGATGATTTATTTTCTTCTTCTTTTGATTTTTTCCCAAATTCAGGTATAAAACTGCCAAATCCCTGATTGCAGTTGCGGCATATATCAATACTCTTACGGTTAGTGTTTAATCGATTTCTAAATGCAGTAAACTTTTGTCCTAACCAAAGTTCGTTTATATCGGCAGCATCATTAATATTGCCCATATCATATTTGCCGTTTTTATCGAAACAACAGGGTACAATTGTGCCATCCCAGTTAATTAGAGTAGAAAGCCAGGGGCGCGGACAGGATTTTTTATTACTATTTTTTACTTCGAAATTCTGACCGTCAAAACGATAACGTCGATATTTATCATTTATCGGTAACCATTGTTTAGCTTCTTCCAGTGAACGTACTTCGATATTTTTAATCAATAAGCGATCCACACCGATTTCTCTTGCCAACTTTTTCATGGCAGGAATCTCACCCTCATTATGTTTCATAACCAGAAATTGCAGGGCAATTAAAGGTGTTTTTGATTTTCGTTCATGCCTGATTTCCATAAATCGTTTCATATTATTGATTACTTTATCGAGATTACCCTTAACACGATAGGTTTCATAGGACTGCTGGGTTACCCCGTCAAGTGAAACGATCATACTATCCAGCCCGGAATCGATTGTCTGATGAATCAACTTATCAGAAAAATAGTGAGCATTGGTGCTGGTAGTACAATAAATATTCTTAGATTTAGCCAGTTTTATAAAATCGAGAAAGTGTTGATTAATATAAGGTTCACCTTGATGGTAGAGTAGTAGAAAAAATAAATCATCACCCATTTTATTAATGATATTTTCAAATGTCTCAAGCGACATTTTACCATTGGCGCGTTCCATTTCACCGGAACCGGTTGTACAAAGCGGACAACGTAAATTACAAATGTTTGTTGGTTCTATCGTCAGTATAGTCGGTCGTCCCCAGATGATATTTTTTCCCGTTAATGAAGAAAGTAAAAATGAAAGACCGGTTTTTATCAGGTTGACAATTCGCCGCCAGGTAAGTGCTTTAATTAAACGGCTTAAAATGAGTTCATTCATCGTAAAATCAGAGTCTGGAATATTTTTATTATTTATTTTGTAGTAACGATTGCAGAAGTTAAAAGATTTCATAATACTTTGCAAAAACGACTTAAAAAGTCAGAACTGTAAAACAAACAGGCTAATTATTTTTGATTTAGAAAAAAATATGTTAAATTCACAATCCTATTCTATCTCTTATGAAAGGAGAATATATGAACAGATTAATGGGTTTCGCACTGATTCTTGTGTTGATGTTAACATTCTTGTTTAACTGCACTTCGCAAGAAGGACCGGCACCGCTTATCCCGATGAAGGATTTTTTCAAAAATCCTACAAAAACTTCGTTCAAACTATCCCCGAATGGTGAGTATCTTGCTTTTTTACAGCCCTGGGGAAATAGGATGAACGTACATGTGCAAAAAATTGGCGAGGAAAAAGAAATCCGAATTTCATCTGCAACAGAGCGCGATATTCGCAGTTTTTTTTGGGCCAATAATGAACGTATTGCTTATGTTCAGGATAAAGGTGGCAATGAAAACTATCATCTTTTTGCCGTGGATATCGACGGTGGAAATTTAAAAGAATTAACGCCTTTCGAAAATGTCCGGGTTACGGTGGTTGATGATTTGGAAGACGACGAAGAATTTATGTTAATTGGGATGAACAAAAGAAATCCGCAAATATTTGATGTTTATCGTATTAACATTGTTTCGGGTGAAATGGAAATGATTGCTGAAAATCCCGGCAATGTTATGGACTGGCAAACAGACAACAACGGCGTATTAAGAGTTGCCGTTGCAACGGATGGCGTAAATAGCAGTATCCTGTATCGTGAAAAAGAAGACGATTCTTTTAAAACAGTTCTGACTACAAATTTTAGAGAAACCCTTGAACCCTTATTTTTTACATTTGATAATCAATATATTTATGCGTCATCCAATTTGGGAAGAGACAAACAAGTAATCGTTAAATATGATGTGGCAAATGCTAAAGAAATGGAAGTATTGTATCAGCATCCGGATGTCGATGTATCCAATTTACTTCGTTCCAAAAAGCGTAAATTAATTACAGGCGCTATGTACGTCACGGATAAACGCCATTATCATTTCTTTGATGAGGAAAGAAAAGATTTACAAAAGATATTGCAACAAAAATTACCGGATTATGAAGTGGTTGTAACCAGCATGAGTAAAGATGAGACTAAAGTAATGGTTAGAACCTTCAGTGATAAAACACTAGGCGCCTACTATTTTTATAATACGGAAACCGGTGAATTTAAAAAACTGGTGGACATCAGCCCCTGGTTGAATGAAGAGCACATGGCCGAGATGCAGCCCATCAAGTACGAAGCGCGGGACGGGCTTACCATACATGGTTATTTAACACTGCCTAAAGGTGTTGCTCCTAGTGCTCTGCCTGTTGTAGTGAATCCACATGGCGGGCCCTGGGCGCGGGATAACTGGGGATTTAATCCCGAGGTGCAGTTCTTAGCCAACAGAGGATATGCAGTTCTGCAAATGAATTTCCGCGGATCAACCGGTTACGGACGTGAATTCTGGGAAATCAGTTTTAAGGAATGGGGAAAGTCCATGCAGGATGATATCACCGATGGCGTTAATTGGCTGATCAAACAGGGTATTGCAGATTCTACCCGGATTGGCATTTACGGCGGTTCCTATGGCGGATATGCCGTATTAGCCGGACTGGCATTTACACCGGATCTATATGCCTGTGGTATTGATTACGTAGGCGTATCTAATATTTTTACATTAATGCAAACCATTCCGCCTTATTGGGAACCTATCCGGGAAATGTTTTATGCCATGGTCGGCGATCCTGAAAAAGAAAAAGAACTGCTTACCGCAGCCTCACCGTTATTCCATGCAGATAAAATAAAAGCGCCTTTATTTGTTGCCCAGGGCGCTAATGATCCTCGCGTTAAAAAGGCTGAATCCGATCAGATCGTCAATGCGCTCAAAGAACGCGGAGTCGAGGTGCAGTATATGGTAAAAGAAAATGAGGGGCATGGTTTTGGGAACGAAGAAAACCGCTTCGATTTTTATGGAGAAATGGAAAAATTTCTTGGCCAGCATCTCGGCGGTAAAGTGATGCAAACTGCTGAATAGAACAGTAATAATTTTATCCTTTAATAGTTGACTGATGGAAGAAATATAAATTGTCAGCCCCGGGCTTAAGCCCGGGGATTTCAATTTTTGTATGATTCAAGGCTTCGGCCGAAATTTTGGTGTTATTTGTAAGATATTTTTAAAAATTTTTCACCACAAAATTATAACTCGAAAGCTTTATAGGCAATTATCAATTTGGATATAATATCACTCCTCTTCATTACATTTAGTGTTTTTTATATTTCTGTGATTCTCTGGGTCATCATTGGATTAAGCCGGCTTAGAATTAAATATGATATGGAATCCAATAAAAAAATTTCCATCGTCATTGCCGCACGTAATGAAGAAAAACGCATTCGACCCACCCTGCGATCATTGGAAAAAATAAATTATCCCAGAGAAAATTTCGAAGTAATTATTGTGGATGATGATTCATCGGATAATACCGTAAACATTATTGAAGCATTCACTCAAAAATATAATCACTGGAAACTGATCCGATTAAAGAGGGAAGCGTCGGAACTACGCGGGAAAAAGCGCGCATTAAATGAGGCCATAAATCAGTCCAGATATGATATCATTTTTACAACCGATGCGGATTGTATGGTACCGCCGAACTGGCTAAACAAAATGAGCGCTTATTTTAACGATAAAGTTGATATGGTTATCGGTCATTCGCCACTTATTTCGCACAAAGGATTATGGTATAAAATACTGGAATTTGACAACCTGTTTTCAGCGATCAGCGGATCGGCGCCGGCAAAAATGGGATTTGCCCTGTCCAGTGTCGGACGTAATTTAGCCTATCGTAAATCCATTTATGAATCCATCGGCGGTTTTAAATCTTTAAAAAAATTCAGAAGCGGCGATGATGTCCATTTAACCGAACGGTTCCGGGCCAAAAACAATAAAGCTATCGATTATTGCGCTGATCCGGATACTTTTGTGATGACCATTCCGCCATCAACAAAAAAGGATATTTTCCATCAGCAAATCCGAAAAAATAGTAAAACATTAAAGAAAAGCTGGCCGACAGTCTTTTTCTCTATTGGTCTTTTTATATTTTATATGTTGTTTTTAACCCTGCCGTTTTTCTATCCTAAAATTTTGTCGATTTGGTTTGGAGTGATTATTTTTAAATTTGTCGTTGAATTTATTGCCATCTATTATGCAGCGTTAATTTTTAGAAAAAAACAGCTTATTCCTTACATTTTTCCATTACAGATTTTTTATCCTCTTTATCTTCTTTTCTTCAGTTTTTTTGGCGTGTTGCAATTATATGAATGGAAAAAATAGAGCATTTTAATTCTATGTTTTTAATTTGGTAAAGATCATTTTCTCATAAGAAATGTTTTGGCAAAGTCATATCAAATTAACTAAATTTAATCTGCTTAATACGCGTCAATAGAGATTTAAAAAACTCGGAATAAAATTATTTGAAGACGAATGAAAGAATTTATTAAAAAACGCGTAGCCTTCCTGTTTAAATATCTTATAGGCTTTGCCCTTTTGGTATGGATTTTATCCCGAGTGGACCGGGCTCAGATGATTGATGCCATTTCAAGCATTCATTTTTTTGTATTGATTGCTTTACTTTTTCTGGCGGTTGTTAATCTTGCAATCCAGTTCCTGCGCTGGAAGTACCTCGTAGAAAGTCACTCCGATCATTTTAATAAAAAAGATTTGATCCCTTCATTTTTTGCCGGATTTGCTCTGCGGATGCTGATTCCAGGCGGGCACGCGGAAATAACCAAAGTGTTTTTATTACCGGGGAAGAAACGCGGCAAAGTCGTTGCATTTGGTATCGAGAAATATTTTCAAACCTATATCAAATTGATATTAGTATTAATTACTGTGCCTCTGGTTTTTCCGGAATATCGGTTAATTCTCTGGATTGCCGCAGCCCTGACTATAGCCAGTTATTTTTTTCTTCCGTTGCTATTTAAACATTCCTTGATGATAAAGTTACAGGAGAAGACAGTAAACTATCATAAAATTTTTATTCTAACGCTCTTGTACTCCATAACAATCTTTTGCTTACTAATTTATCAATACTATGTGCTGTTAAATGATTTCAATACGATTAATTTATATGATACCAGCATTTCCGTAATCTTTATTTGGGGATCCGGCTTGCTGCCCATTTCTGTTTCCGGTTTAGGCGTACGGGAAAATCTGGCTGCATTTTTTCTGGCAAAATATGGGGTGCCGCCTTACGCAGCGGTTGGCGCTTCTTTATTTATTTTCTTTATCAATGCAATAATCCCGGCGCTGATTGGATTATACTTCATTATTAAAAGACGTCAGGATTTAAAAGATGCCGAGGGTACAATTTGGTCTGTAACTAAAACAATATACCTGGCCGGCAAGCAGAAACTGAATGGAAAACGGTCCTCTGCGCAAAAACCGGCTGAAAAATAATTTTTATTTTTTACTGAATTTAAATATTTTTAACCATCATTAAGTTTAATACAAAAACAATTAATTATTAAATATGCCCGGATTATTAAAATTACTTGATCAATTGACCTTATCAATTCTGCCATTCAAGTCGGCAATTCGGTCGTATCAGACATATAATATAAGCTATACATCAAGACGGATATGGAATTTCATTAAGATTTTTATTTCTATGCATCTATCCAGAATATCGCGCAGACAAATCGTCTGGGGATTTCCCCCGCTGCTCATGGTGGAACCGACCAATATATGTAATTTAAAATGTCCCATGTGTCCATCCGGGAACGGCGATATGGCCCGTTCAAAGGGTAAGCTCGATCCCGATCATTTTAAAAAAGTGATGGATACCATCGGCGATTACATTTTTCAGGTCCAATTCTGGAATCAGGGTGAACCATTCATAAACAAATCATTGCTGGAAATGGTTCGATATGCAAAAACAAAGGGTTTGATGACGCTGACATCTACAAACGGGCATTATATCCGAACCGACGCCATGGCGGAAGAAGTAATTGCTTCCGGATTGGATCACATTATTTTTTCTATGGATGGCACCAATCAGGAAACGTATGAAAAGTACCGGGTGGGCGGCGATTATAATCTGGTTATTGAAACGCTGGGACGTCTCTCGAGAGCCAAAGAAAAATTAAACAGCAAAACGCCCTTAATCGAACTGCAATTTTTAGTGTTTAAACATAACCAATCAGAAATCGACAATCTAATTCAGATTGCGAAAAACCATAAAGTAAACCGGATTGCTTTTAAGTCGGTGCAGGTGTATTCAGCCGATCAGGCGGAAGAATATCTGCCGGATAGCGATGATTTAATCCGCTATAATTATAACGGCCAATCCGTTGCAGTAAAATGGAAAATAAAAAATTGGTGCAGGCGGTTGTGGATGAATTCAACCATCAACTGGGACGGCTCGGTGAGCCCCTGTTGTTTTGATAAAGACGCCGAATATGCATTTGGCAATATTTTTGACAATCAGGTAACATTTAGCGATATTTGGCGGAATCAGAAATACATGAAATTTCGAAAAGCAGTTATGAAAGACCGGAAATCTATTGGAATGTGCACCAACTGCACGGAAGGCATGGAAGAACCGTATGCCCGAATCGTTGAAATTGATGATTTATAATAGCGGTAATTGAAAAATTTGTGTATTTCTTGTTTTGATTTTGTGGTTCCCCGATCTGAACCAATTCATTAAAAATATATTTATCAGGGTACAATTTTACCCGGTTTAAGCGGCTTAACCAATCAGGATATTATTGCGCGTATGGATTTTGAAAGATTCGAATCATTAGCTCAACCCGGACACATTGTGCCGGTATACAGAAAATATAATGCCGATTTTATTACCCCGGTGATGGCTTACCTGAAGATGCGGGAAAAAGGCAAATATTCATTTTTATTGGAAAGTGTGGTTCGCGGAGAGGAATTGGGTCGATATTCCTTTCTGGGACAGGCGCCGTACCTGATACAGAAATACAAGGATGGAAAGACACTAACCATTGCCGGATCGAAAAATCAAAAACATGAAGACAATTATTTTTCTGTTCTCGGAAAAAAATTAAGAGAATACCGGATGATAACCATCCCGGAATTGCCGGATTTTACCTGCGGCGCTGTTGGATTTATTGGATATGAGATGATCGGTTTGATCGAAAAAATGCCGGCAAACAAAACCGATGTTATCCATAATGATGACGCCCTGATGGCCTTTTATGATCGGCTGATTGCCTTTGATCATCTTAAAAATGAGATTATAGTAATAGCCAATGTGTTTATTGATGAGGACAGCGATCTGGATCATCTTTATGATGAAGCGCTGCATCGACTGGATACGCTGCGGGAAAAACTGAACCGGCCATTACAGGTGAATCACGATTTTAAGGTGGATTGGGAAAGTGAACAATCTAACTTTAAAAAAGAAGATTTTAAAGCTGCTGTAGAAAAAACCAAAGAATACATTTATGCCGGTGATATTTTTCAGGGCGTCATTTCCCAGCGATTCAGCGTAACTTACCAGGGTGATCCCTTCCAGGTTTACCGTGCTTTGCGCAATATTAATCCATCACCGTATATGTTCTATCTGGATTTCCGTGATTATCAAGTTATCGGTTCATCACCGGAACCATTAATCAAGGCCCATGACAAAAATCTGGAGGTTATTCCCATCGCCGGTACGCGCCACCGCAGCGAAAATCCTGAGAAAGACAAAGGGCTTGCGGAAGATCTGCTGAATGATCCGAAAGAGCTGGCAGAGCATGTTATGCTGGTGGATCTGGCCCGCAATGATATCGGACGTATCGCTGAATACGGTTCGGTCAAAGTCCATGACTTCAAAACAATCCAGCGATATTCTCATGTGATGCATATTATTTCGCGGGTGGTAGGAAAATTAAAATCCGGATATTCGGTAATTGATGCCTTCAAATCGGCATTTCCAGCCGGCACGGTTTCCGGGGCGCCGAAGATCAGGGCCATGGAAATTATCAATGAACTGGAACCGGAAAAACGCGGGATTTATTCAGGCGCGGTCGGTTATTTTGATTTTCGCGGCAATATGGATATGTGTATCGCTATCCGGACGCTGGTGGCCAATAAAGAGCGATTATTTTACCAGGCTGGAGCCGGAATAGTAGCCGACAGCAATCCGGAAAATGAATATCAGGAAACGGTGAATAAAACCAGCGCATTGCGGCGGGCGATTCAGGAAGCGGATGGAGGGATCAATGATCTTATTTATCGATAATTATGATTCATTCACTTATAACCTGGTTGATTTGCTGGGGAAAATGGAACCGGATCTGAAAGTGGTTCGCAATGATGAAATTCCCCTAAAAAAAATAGCTGAATTGAAGCCGCAAGGCATCGTTATATCACCAGGACCCGGACGACCGGAAGATGCGGGTATTTCGATGGAAACAATCAAAACATATGGACCGAATATTCCAATATTAGGAATTTGTCTCGGACATCAGTCCATTGGACAAATTTATGGCGGTAATGTAATACGGGCGGATTACCCGGTGCATGGCAAAACATCGCAGATTAAGCACAGCGGGCATTTTGCTTTCAGCCATATAGAATCGCCCTTCGAGGCAACTCGTTATCATTCTCTGATTGTTGAGAAGAAATCGTTACCGGATTGCCTGGAAATAATTGCCGAAACAGAGGAAGGTGTTATCATGGGGCTGCAACACAAACAATTTCCGATTATGGGATTGCAGTTTCACCCGGAATCTATTTTAACGCCGCGGGGCGAACAGATGCTGGCTAATTGGTTAGATAAAGTGAAGAACAATTGAAAGGAGCTTCAGTTGTTTAAAGATTATCTTGAAAAAATATCGAATAATGAAAATCTGACAAGAAAAGAAGCGGCTGACGCTTTGGAATGTATCATCCGCGAAGAGCCATCTGCTGCGGAGATAGGCGCATTTTTAGTAGGTCTTCGCGTTAAAGGTGAAGCGATTGAAGAACTCAGCGGATTTGTAGATGCAATGGAGAAACATATGATCCGCGTTGATTTGCGGGATAAAAACGCAATGGACGTTTGCGGTACCGGCGGGGATGGTAAGCACTCTTTTAATGTTTCCACCACAGTGGGATTTGTTACGGCAGCTGCGGGAATCCCGGTTGCCAAACATGGAAATCGGTCTGTATCCAGTAAATCCGGCTCGGCAGACGTACTGGAACATCTGGGCGCAAAAATCAATTTATCACCGGAACAGACGAAACGCTGCGTGGATGAGGTTGGCATTGGGTTTTTCTTCGCGCCGTTATATCATCCGGCCATGAAAGCTATTGTGCCGCATCGAAAAAGTCTGGGTATTCGTACTTTTTTTAATATTCTGGGTCCGCTGCTGAATCCAGCCGGTGTGAAGCGTCAGTTGATTGGAACCTTCAATCTGGAAGCGGCGCAAAAAATTGCTGAAGTACTGCAGATGCGCGGAAGTGTTAAAGCCTGCACTGTATTTGGATCGGATGGTTTTGATGAGGTGTCACCATTTAATTTTACACATGTCTTTGAGGTGGATGGCTTAAAAAAACAAATAACAGAGCATCAGTTTATTCCGCCTGAATTTAAAAATGCATCACATACTATCGCCGGCGGCGAAAGCGCTGAAAATGTTGAGATTATACAAAATGTATTATGTGGAAAAAAAGGACCGGAGTATCAGATTATAGCGCTCAATTCCGGATTTGCCATTTATGTGGGAGGCAAGGTAGATTCCATTGATCAGGGTATTGCCATGGCCGAAGAGCTGATCAATAACGGCCGCGCCATGAAAAAGATGAACGAATACATCGCCTTTACCAATAAAGTATGAGTTTTGAATAATGACGATTCTGGATGAAATTGTAACATATAAACGCGGCGTGGTTGCCGAGGCTAAAAAAAGTGGTTCGATCGAAGCATTAAAGGATCAAATTGATCTATCGGAACGGCCGCGCAGCCTGCTGACGAAAATGTCCATTGACACTGGATTCCATTTCATCTGCGAAGTTAAAAAAGCATCCCCATCGAAAGGGATTATTCAACCCAATTTCAATCCAACTGAACAGTCAAAATTATATGAGCAGGGCGGGGCATCGGCCATCTCGGTTCTGACTGATGAGAAATATTTTATGGGAAGTCTGGAATATCTTAAAGCAATTAAAAGAACGGTTCAATTACCGGTATTGCGAAAAGATTTCATCATTGATGCGTACCAGATTTATGAATCCAGAGCGGCTGGCGCAGATTTGATTTTGCTCATCACCCGGATTCTATCCAAAGATCAGTTGAATGATTTTTATCAACAGGCAAAAGAACTTGGTCTTGAAGCGCTTATTGAAATTGCCGATGCAGAGGATATTGATAAGATTCCGGTTCTCCCGGATAAAGCGATTCTTGGAATCAACAATCGTAATTTGCACACATTTGAAGTCAGCCTGCAGAATTCAATTCATATAAAACCAAACTTACCTGCTGAAGTGCCGGTCATCAGCGAAAGCGGTATTCATAATGCGGATGACTGTAAATTATTATTTAATCATGGTTTCCGCGGGGCGTTGATCGGCGAGTCTCTGATGCGGGCAGGTTCACCGGTTGAATTACTACAGCAAATGAAAACGGGGGTGACTTATGTATAGCCGCTTAAAAATTTGCGGCATCACCAATCTGGATGATGCACTCATTACACTGGAAATCGGCGCCCATTGGCTGGGTTTTAATTTTTACCCGGAGAGTCCGCGCTATGTGAAGCCTGAGGCGGCGGCAACGATTATAGAAGAGATTAAGGATTTGGTTCATTGTGTGGGGATTTTAGTCCGGCCTACCCTAGAAGAGGTACAGGACATTATCAAACAAACCGATGTGGATCGTATTCAGATCTATCAGCCGCAGGATTTTGATGATCTTTCCAAATTTGATGTCCCGGCTATAATTTGTTATCAGGTAAATCCCGATCAACCGGCGGACTATGATTTTATGGGCGCTGATATGATTCTGCTGGACAGCTATTCCAAATTATTAGCCGGTGGTACAGGAAAATCCTTCAACTGGTCATTAATACCCGACAGCATTCCACGGGAAAAACTGATTCTGGCAGGGGGTATTACGACTGAAAATATTGGCGAGGCTTTGCGCACTGTAAATCCTTCGGTAATCGATGTCGCCAGCGGATCGGAAAAAGAACCGGGCGTTAAGGATTATAAAAAAATTAAAGAATTAATGAACGAATTGTATTTATATCATCATGAGCAATCTAAAAACGAAAACTGAGAAAAAAGGCTATTTTGGCCCCTATGGCGGCCAGTTTATCCCTGAAACATTGCGTCCGGCTTTACTACAATTAGAGGAAGCCTACGAAGCTTTTAAAAATTCACAAGAGTTCCAGGATAAATTCAAATGGGAATTGAAGGAATATGTCGGCCGTCCCACTCCTTTATATTTTGCGGCAAATCTCACCAAACATTATAAGGGTGGAAAGATCTATCTCAAGCGGGAAGATCTGAATCATACCGGTGCGCATAAAATCAATAACGCCATCGGGCAGATTTTGCTGGCCCAGTTTATGAAAAAAAAACGTATCATTGCAGAAACCGGCGCCGGACAACATGGGGTGGCCACAGCAACCGTAGCGGCACGGGCCGGACTGGAATGCGTCGTTTACATGGGCGCGGAAGATATGGAACGCCAATATCCCAATGTGCAGCGCATGCGCATGCTGGGCGCTGCCG
Organism: Calditrichaceae bacterium; assembly: GCA_016928315.1. Taxonomy (GTDB): domain Bacteria; phylum Calditrichota; class Calditrichia; order Calditrichales; family Calditrichaceae; genus JAFGKZ01. The sequence continues at coordinate 2,838 of JAFGKZ010000022.1, read as the reverse complement.
TTGAACCGGTGCATTCGGGAACGGCCACTCTCAAAGACGCCACCAATGAAGCTCTGCGCGACTGGCTGAAAAATGTTGAACATACCCATTATATCATTGGCTCAGCGGTCGGACCCTATCCTTTTCCGGTGATTGTACGTGATTTTCAAAAAATTATCGGTGAAGAGACCCGGGAACAAATCAATGAAAAAGCAAATCGCCTTCCCGATTATATCCTTGCTTGTGTAGGCGGCGGCAGTAATGCTATTGGTATTTTCTATCCATTTTTGTCCGATAAAAATGTAAAGCTGATCGGGGTTGAGGCTTCGGGAAAAGGAATTGACAGCGGCGAACATTCAGCTACCTTAAGCAGAGGGGCGGCCGGTGTGTTTCACGGAATGCGCACCTATTTATTGCAGGATAGTGAAGGGCAGGTACAGCTGCCATATTCGCTATCCGCGGGATTGGATTACCCCGGCGTCGGACCCGAGCACAGTTTTTTAAAAGACCAGCAAAGGGTGGATTATGTGTATGCGGATGATCGCCAGGCTTTAGATGCCGCAAAATTGCTCACCCGGCTTGAAGGCATCATTCCGGCGCTGGAAAGCGCGCACGCTCTGGCCTATCTTGAAGAATTAATGCCAAAAACAAAAAGCGATGATATTATTATTATCAATCTTAGCGGCCGCGGAGATAAGGATATGAATATCTATTCCGAATATTTGAAGTGATTGATACCTACCCACTCCTAGCCCCTCCGATGGAGGGGAATTACTATTTCCCCTCTTGGGGAGGGGATTAAGGGGAGGGTAATTAAAACTTAAACAATAGAAATAAATGAATAATGAGTCAACGACTAAATAACCTATTAACTAAAAAAAATGCAGCCGGTGAAAAAGTTTTATCCATCTATGTAACCGCCGGATTTCCTGAAAAAGATGCAACGGTGGATATTATCTTTGCCCTGATTGAAAGCGGTGTCGATTTTATTGAACTGGGTATGCCTTTTTCGGACCCGATAGCCGATGGTCCTGTTATTCAGAATGCTTCGCAAAAGGCTCTGGATAACGGTATTTCTATGAATGAAATATTTGATGTAGTAAAGACCATTCGCCCAAAAAGTGATATTCCTATTTTGCTGATGGGTTATATCAATCCGGTTATGCGTTATGGGATGGACGCCTTTATCCAAAAAGCGGCGGAAGTTAAAGCAGATGGTTTTATTTTACCGGACTGGCCGCTGGAAGAGAGCATTGAATATATTGATCTGTTAAAAAGAAATGATCTGGACTTAATCCATCTGATAGCGCCCAATACGCCTAAAAACCGGATTAAGCAGATTGATGATATAAGTTCCTCGTTTATATATTGTGTGGCTTATACCGGTGTGACCGGATTGAACAGCCAGATCACCGATGAAACCAAGGCGTTTCTGAGTCATTTAAAATCAAATTTAAAGCATCCGTTTATTGTTGGATTCGGCGTTAAAACCCATGAAGATTTTAAAAATTTTACGCAATTTGCCAATGGCGTTATCGTGGGTACACGCTTTATACAAGTACTGGAAAATACGCCAAAAGAGAAAAGAACGGGTACTATTAGCAATTTTATTCAATCCATACGAGGTTAAAACCTTTTAAGAAAGTTATTCTATATAAAACAATAATTGAGATTTAAGAGCTGCAGATGAAAACCTTCCCGGCCGTGAATTCCTAATCACACAACCATCTAATTAATCGCGTAAAAGACCTGTCCGGCGCCGGGCTGACGGGTGCATGTTCCGGAACACCTCCTTTAAATCCTTTTTACCGACCTGTATGTAAAAATTTGCCTCGTGGCCAGGGTCGCATGGATCGAGACATGAATATTTATCAAGTGGTAATAATCTTAAAATTCAATTTTAGGTAATGTGACTACCAAAAACATGTAACATGCTGATATTTTTGTAAGAGTTCGTCTTTGGTGATAATAACCGCATCCTCTACTTTGGCTGTGGCTATAATAATCAGATCGGCAGGATCATTATGAATGGGCGGCGGTAACACGGTTGATTCATAAGCAATAACAGGCGTTAATGGCGCCAGACTTAGTTTTGGCAAATCGAATGCCTGCGCTAACCAGTCTTTGGCGCTGCCATGAATGATTAATCGTTTTTTTTCTACAAGTTTGCAAAATTCCCAAACAGAAATTGCTGAAATTAATATTCGTTCATAATTGTCTGTATCTCTAATAAGATCAATAACTTTTTGAGAAAGTTTATCCGGATTCATGTACCACCAGATCCATGTATGCGTATCCAATAAGTAGGTCATTGTGCTGCATTCCAAATATTTTCACCAAACGGTGATATAATATCAAATTCTTCTTTGTAAAAGTGAGATAATTTTCCCGGAACAGGTTTGTTCTCCTTCTGAGTATAAGGTGAGACTTCTACTACAGGTTTTCCGTGTTTGGTAACAACAACACTTTCCTGTGTTTTGACAATCTGATTGATTAGTTCCAAGGCATGTGATTTAAATGTGGTAATCGAAAATGTTTTCATATCAGGTACTCCGAAAAATAATTTTAATAAATATAGTCATTTAAAATAACCATTTCAATAATTTTTAGTCTGTTAAATTTAGATCTTAATAAGGTAATCTTATAAAGAGAGAATTTTACCAACGGATATGTAACGGACTGTGCGATAGACTCCAAAGCAAGTTTACATTAATGCCACTTATATACCGAAGCTAAGCGGAGGGTAACGCCAAGCGTTTTTTGCGAAGGTGATTATATAAGTTGCATTGAACGAAACCGCTGTGCGGTAGTTATTCCATACCCCCATTTGTATTTATTCTGCAACTTCTTTATCCTTTC
>JAFGKZ010000260.1 GCA_016928315.1 Calditrichaceae bacterium | reverse complement strand
GCTCTGCCGGAAATGACAAAAGCAGACAGGTGTTTATACTGCAAGTTGGATAACTGATCAGGACCATTGACGAGCAAAAATTCTTCAAGCTGTTTGATATATCTGAAAAGTTCTTTTATGGAATGTCCGGAAAGGGATAATAACTTGCAGTATGACAGGTAATCATCAAAAAAGATATGTAGCACGGGGGATCCTCTAAAATAGTTGAGCGATTATTTTAATCGGATACTCCGTGCTATTTTTTAAGTTATTTTCCTTAACCGCGAGGTATAGGGGTTACACTCGCTAAATATTCTAATTTATTCTTTAATTTTTTGTTGACAAATGTAATTATATATGCTATCATTGAATCATGATTGTTACGGTTGATACTAATGTTATATTTTCAGCACTTTATAGTAGTTTAGGTGCCTCTCATTATATTATAAAATTGATAATTGATGAAAAAATAAACTTAGCGATATCAACACAGACTTACTTCGAATATTACGATGTTTTAACTCGAAAAAAGAGTTTAGAGCAATTAAATTTATCAGTTGGTGAAATAGAAGATATTTTAGATTTATTAGCTTTACTTTCTCAGAAGCATCATATCTATTATTTATTAAGACCAAATCTTCCTGATGAAAGTGATAATATCTTTATGGAATGTGCATTTGCAAGTAATAGTGAATTTTTAATAACTGGCAATATCAAGGATTTTAAAAAAAGTGAATTAAAAGGATTTAACTTTAAATTAGTTACGCCTGGTGAATTTTATAAATTGTGGGGTAAAAAAAATGAGTAATACTCAAGTTGTAACCTTAAGAATGCCGAAAGAATTAAAACGCCGTCTTGATAGAGAAGCAAAATATCAGGGTGTATCGATAAATCAACTCGCTAATTATTTAGTAAATATTCAATTAACACATTTGGAATCCGTTTCTATATTAGAATCAAGACTAGAAATGAAATCAATTCGTTCTTTAAAGAGTAGAGTAAAAAGAACAATGGATAATATACCTGAAAGAAGTGTATCATCTTGGGATTCTATCAATTAGCAAGACAAGCTTTACAAAATATTCAAGCCGTCCCGGCAGCTGCCGGGTCTGCTTAATATTGGCCGTTATGCATTTTAAATTAGGATAACGAAAATGATTGAAAAAAAAGGTTTCAAATCCGCTTACAATAATAGCTATATTTGCCGCATTATCTGAGGTTGCAGCTACTATTTCAATTGGCTTTTTACAAGTTGATCTACAAAAAATATTCATATGGTATATAATCTTTTTCCCAGTATTATTAGTAATCTTATTTTTTCTTATTTTATTTTTCAAATCTGAAGTTTTGTATGCTCCTAGTGATTTTAGATCAGATGAAACATATCTTTCAATTTATAATAGACTAAAATTTAGTACATATGCAGCTATTAAATCAGAAAGTGAAAATAATAATGATTTGTTAGATGAAAATAACTTAAAAATTATTATATGAAAACTTTATACTCATGTGAGACAATATTTACTTAAAGTAGCAAATAGAAAATTAACATTTGAAGAACATCAACTAATAATGCTTGAAATTTTAAATAAGAAAAAGAGTGACTATAAAATATCTGACATAACAGATAAGATGTTTGTAATGGGGTATTTGAATGCTATTCATATAAATTTCATGAATATATTATTCCAGTTGGCAAAAGATACTTCTAATGAGGAAATCATAATTGTTGAAATTTCTTCGAACTTGGTTTCGGAATTAGGAAAAATCGAAAATAAAAATGCATAAAGATAAGGTTAGATTGTGTGAGGTACGAGCCGTAATCTGAATCCGCCGGCGGGAGCCATGACTTGTAACTGTGTGTGACTGATAGAATTTACCAATCAATAAAACACGCTACAACTAGAAATAGCTGGAATTAATAAATAATTAAGCTGATCTTAATCCAAAAAAACAGACTTTTTCGACAGTCTCATTATACCCTTTCAGTACTATACTTTTTCAATTGACAATACGTATATCAAAATGTATATTTTATACGTATTTATAATAGAGGTGATTTTATGAATAGAAAACTAACATTGCTTCTTGATGAAACAATTATCAATCAGGCCAAAGAATATGCAAAGAAACAAAATGATACGTTATCAGGAATTGTAGAAAAATATTTTACATTTATAACTACAAAAAATTCTAAAGTATCATCAATAAATACATCTCGTGAGATAGAAAAATTATCCGGGATAATACATATTCCTGCTGGTTTCGATACCAAAGAAGCTTATCGCAAGTATCGTTCTGAAAGAGTTCTGAATGAATAATCTATTTATTGATTCTGATATCTTAATCGATTTATTAGCAAAAAGAACTTATTATGATGAGGCATTGAAACTTCTATCAATTGTTGCAGATAGTAAGGCAAAAGCATATACAACATCCCTCGTATTCGCGAATGTCCATTATATTGTAACTAAATTTGGGAATAGGCAAAAGTCAATAAGAGCAATTAGAACACTTAGAAGAAATATCTCAATATTAACAATGAATGAAAAAGCTTTTGATGATGCTCTCGAATCATCTTTTCCTGATTTTGAAGATGCATTGCAATATTTTTCTGCGCTAAATTCTGGAATTGATTTTATTATTACGAGAAATAAAAAAGACTATTCAAAGGGTAATATAAAAGTAGTCACTGCAGGCGAATATATGAATATTCATTGTGCTACTCAGTAGCAAGGTAGGGTAGAACGAATCGGTTTGCAACTGACCCCGCACTAATGATTTAATTGAATTGACGCATTGTTTGTGGTGTCAATTTGCCCCGACAAATCGGGGTCTTCGACAAAGCGGGATTGAACGAAGCCCCTTTGGCGAAAATCTGCCGATTAAATTTAAAGAAATACTATCCTAAGGATTTTGCATTTTGGGATAGATATATAATTATGACGATCTAATAATCTAGATTTAATTTATAAATTTTCATTTCTCATTTACCTGATTTTTAACGTTGATAATCTTTTAGATTGGCTATCCATATTAAAGCATTATTTCGATTTTTTACATACCTATGCCCTGGCTTTACGTCTAAAAAAAATCATGCGGCCGCTTTCTTGAAACGTTTACTTAATACCGGCGCATTTAGTTAATTCAGATCTTCATCCCGCAACAAAGGCTGCTGTTTCTGCGTAAGTTTTTAACGTATGATTACAAAAACGTTCAGGGAGGCAGCCATGCATGTAAAAATATCCTATCTGTATACATATCTTTACGCTGCAATATTTTTTAGCACCCTTTTTATCACCGACAGTTTTGCCGATGTGATGGTAGAAATCAATACTATTAAAGCGGATAGAATAGCAATGGCCGGCTTCGAACTGACGGAAGATCAAAGGGTATATATTGAACTTTATGGTCTGCAGCCATATCGTAATCGTTACCGTACCCCATACACCTATGGCTGGATACTCAATGCGGATACTCGTGAACTTATATGGGAAAGTGAGGATGGTGATATTAATCGTGAAAGCCGGTTTGAATATAGCTGTACAGATAATTTCGATCTTAAAAAAGGTACCTACGAAGTCTATTACGCTGCATTTCCCTATTCTTATAAATGGCATTGGGATCATCATAATGGTTTCGGTAATTTTATTGCACAAATATTTGGCGCTGTCTTTGATAGTCGTAATGAGTACTATGATTCCGATTTTGATAAACTATTCATCCGCGTTGATGGTAAAGGTAAAGGGCTAAGTAAAGAATATATTTTAAAAAGACAGGAGAATCTTAAAAATGCTGCACTTTTATCCTTTTCTCCGTTGGGACGGGAACGGATTAGACAATCCATTATCACAGTTACTGAACCAACGGATATTAATATTTATGCCATCGGTGAAGCCCGGCGCAATGGTGATTTTGATTTCGGATGGATCACTAATTTAAAAACTCGTGATCGTGTCTGGGAATTAACCTATCATAAATCCGATCATGCCGGAGGCGCTAACAAAAATCGTCAATCACACGAAATTATCACACTGCAGTCCGGAATGTATAAAGTCACCTACATCACGGATGATACCCATCATTATCGTCATTGGAATTTATATCCACCGCATGATCCGGAATTCTGGGGATTGACAATCTGGCTGGAACATCCAAAAGAAGCGGCAAATATTTCTATAAAAGATGCTGAAGATATGGAAGATACCGGTCATGTAATAGTTGATTTAACCCGGATTCGTAACAGCGATTACCGCGCTGAAGGTTTTACTTTAAAGAAAGATCTGGATATTCATATTCTGGCCATAGGCGAGGGCAGCGATGGTAATATGTTTGATTACGGCTGGATTGTTGATACTAAAACCCGGGAAAAAGTCTGGACGATGGATTATCGGGATACGGAGCCGGCCGGCGGCGCCAGCAAGAACCGTATGTTTGATGGTATTATCCATTTAAAAGCCGGAAATTACCTGGCATATTATATTACCGACGATACCCATGCCTATCACTCCTGGAATGAATCGGCGCCCTTTGCTGAAAAGAAATATGGTATGACCTTAAGCGTGATCGATGATAATTATAAAAACGGTGATGTAACAGTATATGAAGAAGAGAAAGATAAATCAGTAATTGCAAAAATTGTCCGAGTAGGCGATTATGCCCGTGAAAAGCAGGAATTTACGATCGATAAAGACGGACCGGTTCACGTTTATGCCATTGGCGAAGGCGAGCATGGAGAAATGTTTGATTATGCCTATATTCGCGATATTAATACCGGTAAAGTTGTATGGGAAATGACCTATCGCCTGACCGATCGCGCAGGCGGTGCGCGTAAAAACAGATTGTTTGATGATGAGGTTTACCTGAACGCCGGTACTTATGTTGTTATATATGAAACAGATGATTCCCATTCTTTTAATGATTGGAATTCGCGGCCGCCGGAAGATCCCTTTAATTACGGCGTAACGATTATTGCTATAGAATAGCCATGATGAAAATTCTGATTTACCGGGATTTTTTTATATTCTGTTGGTTGTAATAAAGAATCTCTTATAAAATTTAAATTAAGGAATTTTTTAAAGTCCTCATTTTTCCCGGAATAACGTAACTCTTTTTGTTAACGCCCTTATAAACAGGTATCACTGTACTATGATATTTCTAAAAATAGATAACGTACAAAGCGCCAAATGACATTGTGTTATTTAATCTGCTTTTTTTATTTTCGGCAGAATTAACCGAAAGATACTCCCTTTCCCCACTGTGCTTTCCACCGTAACGCGTCCGTTATGAACTTTTGCGATATGTTTGACAATTGCCAACCCCAGCCCTGTCCCGCCAAGTGTCCGGCTGCGGGCTTTATCAACCCTGTAAAATCGTTCAAAAATGCGCGGCAGCTGCTCCTTAGCAACACCAATACCCTGATCTTTAACATTGAGTACACATTCGTCTTTTTCGATTACACTTTCAATCTCGACCGTCGTATTCTCTGCGCTATACTTAACGGCATTATCAATAAGATTAACCAGCGCTTGTTCAACCAGAGTCGCATTCATCATGAGTTCAATCTTATCATCCCCTTTGACGGTAAGCGCAATGTTTTTATTCTGAGCACGAGGCTGGCAAACACTTAAAGCGCTATCAATAACTTTATTGATTTTAGCTTTGGAAAATTGCACCGCTTGTCTTTTTTCAGATTCTTCAATGCTTGCTAAAGTTAATAGATCCTCAATAATCGAATTAAGTCGATTAGACTGTTTAATCATTATTTTAAGGAATCGTTTAGCGGTATCCGGTTCTTCAATCGCTCCATCCAATAAAGTTTCGATAAATCCTTTAATAGAGGTAAGCGGGGTCCTTATTTCGTGCGATACATTGGCAACAAAATCGCGCCGCACCACTTCTAATCGTCTTAAACGCGTTACATCGTTTAGTACCACAAGAGCGCCGATTGTTTCGCCGTTTTCATTTTTAAGCATGGTGCCGTGCAATTGAACATAACGATCATCCGGTGGAATAATAATTTCATCCTCTATAAGTTCATTGGTTTTGATAGCATGGGTAATTATTTTACGCAGCTCTTTATATTTAACAATTTCTTTAATTTTTCTTCCTTCAACCTGATCCATATCCAGTCCCAGCAATTTGTAGGCTGCGGTATTCATTGTAATAATGTTTTTATTACTATCCACAGCTATCACACCTTCCGCCATACTTCGCAGAACGGCCTGCTGCTCCCTGCTTTGCTGATTGATTGTCTTAATTTTTTCATCGATTTGAACGATCATTTTATTTAAGGCTTCGTTTAAATTTTTCATCACTCTGGATTTTGTTGGATTTAAACGAAAATTCAGATCACCATGAGCCACCCGTTCAATAGCATTAAATATTTCCTCGTAAGGCGCGCTAATCCGGCGGGAAACCAGCCATCCAATCAAAGCAATTATTAAGATGAGTATAATCGTTGTAATGATAAATTTATTTATGATCGAACTAAGGGCAGCTTCAATGGCATTTATTGATATTGAGGCACGAGTTACAGCTATGATTTTGTCATCCTGTTTTACCGGTACAGCCACATACATTAAATTTTCTTCAACCGTGTAACTGAATCGTTTAGATGAGCCAGCTCTGCCCGCAACAGCATCCTTTACTTCCGGTCGTCCGGCGTGATTATCCATTCGATTCGGATTCTCCCTGGAATCTGCTACGACTTTGCCATTTGTCAGAATTACCGTAAAACGCATCTTGGTCAACGAATCACAACGAATGATGTGCGTATTCAATAAATCGGTTTGACCATCTGACAAGGCTGCCAAAACCTGATCATTTAATAAAACAGCAGAATCCTGAAGATTCCTGGAAGTTTCTTTAAGATAGAAATCCCGTGCCAAATTCTGTGCGAACCATGTAATGGTGCTGAGAGAAATAAAAGTAATAACCAGAAATGTAAGATATATTTGAAATAACAGCCGTTTATAAGGCATACTTACTCTCTAAATCTATAACCAACGCCGCGGACAGTGTCTATATATTTGCCTGCTTTTCCAAGCTTTTTACGTAATCCAACAATTTGCACATCGACCGCACGTTCAGTTACAGGATAATCTTCCCCGCGTAAAGCATCGACAATCTGATACCGCGTGAACACCCAGCCGGGCCGTTTAGCCAAAAAATAAAGGAGGCTGAATTCAGTATAGGTAAGGTCAACCAGCATTCCATCTACTTTAACTTCATGACGCCCCTGATGGATTTCAATGTCGTGTATTTTTACTATATCTGCATCTCCTGAACCCGAACCCTCGCCTGCATCTTTTCTGCGTAAGACGGCTTTAACACGCGCGATCAGAACTTTTGGACTGAATGGTTTGGGAATATAATCATCCGCACCAAGCTCTAACCCGGTCACAATATCCGATTCTTCTCCTTTGGCTGTAAGCATAATAATAGGTACAGATTGAAATTCTGAATCCTTTTTCAATGTTTTGCATACTTCCAGCCCATCTATTCCGGGAAGCATTAAATCCAGAAGGACTAAATCTGGTTTTTTTTGTTTGATTTTATGCAGAACATCTTCACCTGCTGTAAATCGTTCAACTAAAAATCGTTCTTTTTCCAGATTATACTCAACCAGGTCAAGGATGTCTTCTTCATCATCTACAACATATACTATGCCTTTTGACATTTAAATCCCTTTTTTAAGGTGAAACTACTAGTTAAGCTGGATAATATCATATCATTGTTAGTTTTTAGTTACAATTTAATTAGGTTTTTGTTAAAGCAATCTTTAGCCACTCAAGATTTTTATTTGTAGGATTATAGTTCTAAAGTATGTTTTAAAGCCCCTGGTAAAATTTGCTGGAGCAATTGGGTATTATCAGGATCAAAATCGATTAATACATTTTTATTATTTTGAATTACAACATTTTTTACATAGGTAAGATCAAAATCCGAACCTTTTTTAGGATGAATGCAGACCAGCGGCGTTTCATACCGTTCTTTATAGATTTCATGGAAATTATTAATAACGAATGTTTCTCCATCCAGCAGCATCATACAAAATGGCGCCAAAGGAATAATACGATCGCATATTGCTGTCGTTATCTGGCTGTCTTGTATTTCCATCAGATAAAGTATTATCATGGAATTTTTATTTAATTCTAGTGTTATATATTGGCAATTCTTGTAACCTGTAAGCGATAATTGAGGATATGCGCCAAAATATTTTTCATTAAAGGATGAATCTGTTACAAAAACAGGTATTTCAATAACTTCAATCACTCTGTTTTCTCCATGAGATTTAAAAATTCTCCGACTCGTTTAAAGTTTTTAAAATGACTCTGCTTTTTTGTTACAGTCTGAACCACATCGGTTTTTTCGATATAACTGTATTTGGCTTCAAAATTTCCGGAATTATCCGAAGACTTCGTTTTTTCAAACATCTTATCAAACATTTTTTTTAAGGATGATTTATTCTCTTCCGCATTCATTTTTTTTAATATGGAATCATATTCGCTTTTTTCAACCAGCCATTTCTTTTCTGTCCATTTATCCATTTTACGCAGAAGCTGATTCAGATTGCCGGTAAACATCTCCATTACACCTTCCAGGGTATTGCCATCCTTAAATGAAAGCAACTGATTACGATCCCGCGGACTTAATTCCTCAAAATTAATAAGAGGCGATGGATATAGTGTTTTATTTTTTGTAGGTAAACTATTGAGTAATTTTTCCTGCATACTGATATAATTGAGGCATTCCATAATAACCTGCTGATTTGCTAATGCAATACGTTTACGACGCGCTGGTTTTCCCTGTTTGGCTTTAAAATGTCCTTTCTTCCAAGCGGACATAATTGTAACAGCCTCAAGAGGATCCCGGTTGGAATAAACTGCATTAACCACCTGACCATTCTGAAATTCGACCTCACCTTTTTTTATCCCATCTTCCATTAACAGGATACCGCTTTTCTTGCCCTCTTCAAAGGTTTGGATTAAATGGACAAGATTAAAATCTTCCAATCGTCCTTCTACGATATCAAGTCCCGGCGTTCTATCAACTTCAATGGATATAATCAGTGTCTTAAGCGTGTACTCCAATTCTTTGATATTCATTGGCAAAAAGATAATGTCAATGGCGCCGGCAGCCCATAATTCTTTACTTTTTTCTCTATGCGTATAACCGGTAAAACATAGAAAAGGAATCTTTAGCTTAAGATGATTATATTTTTCAACCCAGTTAAGTAACAGTTCAATATCATCACTAACTAAAAATACAAATGCCGGATGTTCCATCTCCAAATATTTGACGGCAGAATCAAGATCTTTTGCCCATGAAAAATGTACGGGTAAATGTCTAAAATTACCATAGAACAGATTGAATTGTTCTTCGTCCGTACTAACTATAAATACATCTTGCATTTATTAATAATCTCACATCTATTATTTTAAATCTTTTATTTCCGGCGGTTTTAATGCCACTAAAGCTTTGGCAATGTTTTTTTGTTCGTCTTTATAATCAAATGGTAATATTTTTATATCTATAGGAACACTGATCTTTGATTTTAACTTTGTCAGATCTTTTTTATCACCGGCATTCGACACTGCCAGAACGGTAGGCGCTTTATTGATTAAATAAATCTGCCGGATAACATAATTCATATATTCAAAGTCCGTTTCCCCGTTTAGTTCAATAATAAATATCTGACCGTCTATGTCATCCGGCAATAATTTATATGTGTCCATCGTCTGTTTATCAACCTGCATGGCATAGACCAGCATATTCATCTTATCTGCAAGCGCTACTTCGATAGTCAGGTACTTCTTTAGTTTTTTTGTATCAATTATCGAATTTCCCAGACTATTGATAAAACCGGTTGTCGCAAAATTCTGGCTGCTTATCAAAAGGATATTTAAAACTTTATTACTTTTAAGTTTTAGATTATTTTTAATTAAATCTGCATCCTGCGGCGTTAATAAAAATTGCACATCTTTTTTTGATTTTCCACCCGAAATTTCTTGGTTAAGCATCATCTTTTCAACCAGCGCAGGCGCTGAATCTTTTATCACAAGAAATTTATTTTCTTTGAGTTTTACCAAAATATCCAGCGTATCAAAACGAGAGTAATAGGAATTCTCAAGCGCTTCTTCAATGGTTTTGGGCCGGCTTATATAATCCAGGAATTTCGGATCAATATCCTCAAAGGCAGCGGCAAGGTCGCCAATATTTTGCACCCGCACTGTGGACGCCGATTTACCCAGTTTTTCCAGATTAATTCTGTATCTATTTTGATACAGCTTGGAAACAATCTGAATACCGATATTGCTGATTTCAATAGTGCGTTCCGGTGCATCATTCTGCGAGGATGAAAAAGAAAAATCACCTTTTTTCCAGAACAGCATATGTATAATCGCATCTTCGCCTTTATGAAAACCTACTTCTGCGCTGATGATATCCCCTTCAGAAAAATAAATTTTACCGCTGTTATTTTCCGTGACTATTTTTAAAATTCCGGATCGGTTTTCACTGCCGAGGGTATTTATTAACGTAATCAGGGAAATATCTTCAAGTTGACCTTTTGAAAATAACCTTTTGCTTTCATCGGAAGTCGAAAGTACATCGGCCAGCCATAAAACACTGTGTAAAATATTTTCAAGAGCATAAGATTTATCAAAAACCCGGGTTGCACCCAATTCATAAAAAGCCAAACGCCGATCCGTATCTTCAGGAACATTATATACAATTGTGCGGGTTGTCTTAATGGCTTTAAATAAATTGATAACTTTAGAACGGTCAGCAATTAAAATTGAACTATAATCAATCATAATTAAAATGGGATGATTGATCGAAACATCTTTAGTGATTGTTTCAATCTTATCAAATACATGAACCTGATAATGAAAGGATTCAATATCGCTTTTTAATTTTTCTTTTTCTTCGTCTTTTTGGCTAAGGATACTTATTAACTGAGCTGCCATTCAAAGTCCTTATCAGGGAAATAATAAATGAAAATTAAATTTACCTGCCATCCTAAAAAATGTCAAGCAGAGTAACCGGTTGTTTCCCGATACTTATTAAATGCATCGTACATAATAATACCATAAGCAACCGCGACATTTAAAGAGTGTTTGATGCCAAGCATAGGTAATTCCACTACTTTATCTGCCCGGATAACAATATCATCGGACACACCTTCCACTTCATTACCAAAAATAAAACAAACTGGAAAATTATATGATATTTCCGCATAATTAACGCTTTTATTTGTATGCTCAACCACAACAATTTCTACTTGTTCTTTTTTTAATCGGTCGATAAGCTGAACAGGATCCTTAGTATATTCCCAGGGGACGCTTTCCGTAGCGCCAAGCGCTGTTTTATCAATTTCTTTTCTTGGTGGTTTGGCGGTAAATCCGCTTAAGTATAATTCGGATAGATTGATGGCATCGCTTGTGCGAAAAATACTACCGACATTATACATACTGCGGATATTTTCGATAAGTGCAAACAGGGGCAGGCGTTGCAGTTTTTTAACCTGAGCCAAATTCGGCTGCCGATTAAAAATTTCTTCTGTTGTCAGTTTTCTGATTGATTTTTTTTGTGACGTACTCATTTCAATTTCATTTTTACAATGGTTTCTATATGATAAGTCTGTGGAAACATATCGACCGGCTGAATCATTTCTATATCATAAATATCTTTAAGGATTGCCACATCCCGGGCTAAGGTTGTTGGATTACAAGATATGTAGACAATTTTCGCAGGCCTGAGTATTCTTATATATTCAACTACTTTTGTATGCATTCCGGAACGCGGCGGATCTGTTACCAGTACATCCGGTTTCTCATTCATTTCCTGCAGTTTATATAATAAATCCCCGCCAATGAATTTAGCGTTATGGAATCCATGAGACTCGGCATTTACCCGGGCGTCATTAACAGCGCTTTCAGCCAGTTCAAATCCGGTGACTTCTTTAGCTTTATCTGCCAGCAAAATTGTAATCGTACCCGTTCCGCAATAGAGATCCCATACATTTTCAGTCCCTCTCAGATCTGTAAATTCCAATACGGTATTATATAATTGTTCAGCTTGTTTAGTATTGGTCTGAAAAAATGAATTAGCGGAAATATTAAATACATGTCTGCCCAATTTTTCCTGAATAGTACTATCGCCCGCCAGGACAATTTCTTTTTCACCCACAGCTATTTGTGCCAGTCTGCTGTTAATATTATTAACAACGCTTTTAATCTTGGGAAAATTATTCAGTAATTCATGTGCTAGTCTTTTTAAAATTTTGGTATCTTCATAAGCGGTAACCAGGTTAACCATAATACTGCCATCATAACTGCTTTCGCGGATCACAAGAAATCGCAGAAATCCTTGGTGGCTGCGAATCCCGTATGGCTGAATTTTATTTTTAATGACATATTCTTTTACAAATAACAAAACCTGGTTGGCTGCATCCGATTGCAGCAGGCATTTATCAATCTGTAGAATTTTATCGAAAGTTCCAGGAACATGCAGACCTAAAGCAAAATCACGACCTATCTGCTCTTCATTCAACTCATCCGGCAATAACCATCGGCGGTCGCTAAAAGAAAATTCCATTTTATTGCGATAGGCAAAGGGTTTATCTGATGCTATAATAGGCTGAATAACAATATCCCCTAACCCGGCAAGATGTTCAAACGATTCAGCTATTATATCAACCTTAAATTTGAGTTGATTTTCATAACTTAAATTCTGCCAGGTGCAGCCGCCGCACCATTCAAAATATGGACAAGGCGCTTTTATTCTATGCTCAGACGCCTTTACAATCGATAACAATCTGGCTTCAGCATAGGTCGATTTTCGCTTTTGAATTCTAACGGATACACAGTCTCCCGGAATGGCGCCCTTAACAAAAATTACATAGTTATCCAGCCGGGCAATACCTGCGCCGCCGAAAGCTAGTTTTTCTATTTTTAATTCGTATTCACCGCCCCGTTTTACCGGATATTTCTGTTCATTCATTAATTTTTCTCATCACATTCGTTACTGTAGTTTCGATAGATGTGTCTTTGTATATTAATTTATTCTCTTCAGCCATTTTATTCAATGCAGTGCAAAATGATTTAATTTTCTGAAAAAGTACAAATTTTTTATCGCCTTCAGTCAACGGAAAAATGGAATTATTGGTTAATAATGGATCAATATCCTTACAAATTATTCCGGATTCAACCGCCCGGTCAAATTCAACTGTACCGGGAATAGGTGAAAAGGAAGCCAACCGCACCATTACGCCAAGATTATTTACAAAAACAATACTGCCAATAACTTCTTCGATAGACTGATTTGGCAACCCCATTAACACATATGCTTCCAAATCACTGGCATTGAATCCAGCTGAAGTTAAACAATAAACCGCATTAATCATGCCTTCATTGGAAACTTTAGAAAACATATCCTTACGCCGTTCATTATTGAATGTCTCAAAGCTGAGACGGAGCGTTGTAAAATTAGCCCGGAACATTAAACGGGCTAATTCAGCGTCAATTGCATTGGCAAACAGCCCATTGGGTGAATGCAGCCTTAATGGCAATTGTTTCTCTATCAGTTTTTCTAAAATAACATTAATATGCCTGGATTTATTAATGAACAGCGCATCATCATAAAAAGCAAAATCCCGCAGTTTGAAGCTTTGATAATGCAATTCAAATTCTTCGATTATTGTATCCGGATTGCGTTGACTGAATGGCATGGAAATTAGCTTCTGCGCACAAAATGTGCAATTATAGGGACAGCCGCGGGCTGTCAGAATAATCAGATAATCAGGGTGGTTGATAAGATCGAATGCCGGGCAGGGATAATCGTCAAGTTGTTTTGGTAAATCAATAGAATTTTCATATTTATTCAATAGATGTTTTAATAAATTTAATACCTTTATTTCACCCGGTCCCTCGATCAAATAATCCGGTTTAATTTCTTTCCTGGCATGATCCGGTAGTAATGAAGCATAAATACCGCCTAAAATGACGGGCACACCGGGTAAATATTGCCGGCAAAGTTCGACAACACGTTTAACTCCCAGATACCAGTATGTCATTAAAGAAGTTACCAGAATAGCCTGCACATTTTTGTGTGATTTTAGTTGCGCAATAAATACATCTTCAGTCATGCCGTAACGTGCAAACGATTTAGGAATATGTCCAAGAATTTTAGGTTTTTCAATAATTTCACGATGAAAATGCCCGGTACCATATTTCTTAAATTTTACTTTCAATGAATCGTGTCCGGAATATTTATCTAAACAATCAATAAAAAAAACATCAAAATTATGTTCTCTTAAAAACGAAGCAATGTAGAGCAATCCAAGTGGTTTACTCCATAAATCGAAAGCGGAAAAATCATAAATCCAGGGATTAATGAGTAATATTTTATTTTTCATCTTGATATAATTTCATAGTATTAAATACAGCTGACAAAAAAAAATCCTTCTGATTTTTAAATTCAGAAGGATTACACTAAAAAATATTAGCTTATCTATTCGGCCTCTACGTTTTCAGCCTCTTTTAGCTCTGTCTTTTTCTTCGATGCTCTTTTACGTTTTTTTAACTGACCAACTTTCTTTTCTTCATCGGTAAGTTTATCCTCAAACGTTTCATAGGTTTCTAATTCCAATCGAAATTCATTGGTCAGTTCAACCCAGGCGTCAAGCTCTGCTTTTACAAAACGGATTGTGCCCTTTTCTGAATCAAAATAGGAAGGAAGTTCATCATTAAAAGCCCGGCGCGTTAAATCGTAAGGCCGTTCAAAACCAAGATAGCGGGCTGCCGTTGCTGCATTCCACATACCTTCTTCACCTTCCGCATATTGCGGCAGTTTATATTCCCAATCGGTTTTAAGCTTGTCGATCAGCCAGTCTTCATTTTTATCTGCCAGTTTTTTGAGCAGCGTTTTATAGGGTTTTCCCTGCTTGTAATGTAACTGAGCTAAACCGAATACAACCAGATCAGATTCGGGAAAATTTTTATTCATCTGTTTAAATATTATTTCCGCATTTTTAAAGTCATTTAATCTGATATACAAATTGGCCAGGTTGCTCAGACTTTCAGGAGAATTCTCAGCTTCTGCAGAAATTTTAAGATGTTTAATAGCTTCTTCATATCTGTTTAATTTGCTTAATGCCTCCGACAGATATTTATTAGCGTCAATATTGTCCGGCTCAAGCTCCAGAGCGAGTGTAAGATCATCAACTGCGTTCGTCCATAAATCACCATTCATTTTGTTAATGCCACGATTCAAATGAACATAAAATTTAATATCATCCGCAAGAGGCTCAAATTCAAAATCATTATAATAAAAATCCAGACTTCGGGCAGATATCATTCGCGTGCGGCCGCGGCTTCTTTTATTCTGGGTAAATTCTTTATTTACCTTAGCAAGAAATACTCCCAGTTTGCGTTTGACTTCAGATTCATTTACCAGAAGAATACTGTTACCAACCGAATTACTGAGTTCCTCATTGCCATTATTACCATTCAGCAGTCTTTCTTTTGCAGTATGATATACGTTATTTAAAAATTCATTCGCCATATTCGCTGGCACGCCAATGCGTGTTTCGAACCGGCTGCGTTCATATCCGGCCTCATGACAAAATGAATAATTTAATGCAATACGGTTGTCGTCAAACGACCATTTCTTCAAATAGGTAGACAATAAATGCAGATTTATTGATTCCATTCAATCATCTCCAAATCACTAATCCAAAAAATATTGGATTAAACCAAAATAAATTTTAAACAAAAATTACGTTCAAAAATGAACTATATAATCTTATATATGCAAGGATTTCTATATTTATTATAAAAGTAAATCTATGATTTTATGCCGTGTGTTTCGTATACTGATTTTACTT
>JAFGKZ010000259.1 GCA_016928315.1 Calditrichaceae bacterium | reverse complement strand
ATCCGGGCCATGAAAAAATTCTTCGCCTTTCTGCAGATTAACGGTTGCCTTAAAGTTAATATCGCCAAAGGGCTAATTCCACCAAAAATTGCAAAAAAGGAAACCCGTTTTCTAAGCGGACCGGAACTTAAGGTAATCTTCGCTGATCTGGCTGAAAATATCAATAAAACCAATGGCCTGCGTGATTTTCTTATTATCGACCTTATGATTACATCTTAAAAGTTCAATTTATATGACAATAAAGACAATTTACATGTGGATAAATTAAAATTTTAAAAATGTCTCTAAAAATATTTAGATAGCGACAGTTCTTATCTAAAAATAGATACTTCTGATCGCAAAAGTATAAAAAGCGATCCTCAATATATAAAGTATAGGCCGAATCGGCCGGGTCCCGTTGGGCCAGGTATTTTGAAAATCCTGATTTCTCGGGTTCAAAATTCACCTCCCGGTGGAGAAATACTGGCTTGGTTTACAACATATGATAAATTTTGGTATCGGCGCGACTTACAGATCATATTGAATTATAACGGATTAGGGGTGAGCGGATTTAAATGCTCGATAAATTTTCAAAATTAATTGAACAGGGACGTGTTTAAATTACAACTCCAACTCTGTGTTATAACGCCTTTTAGTGATAGTATATAAAAATACTTGACAAAAGAAAATGAATTGCTTATAATGTGAGTGAACGTTCACTTACAACGGAAAAATAAATGAATACTTTTACTGAAAAACAATTAAATATTATTAATGCCGCTATCGAATTGATCGCTGAAAAAGGTATTCAGCAAATGACTATTAAAAATTTATCAAAAAAAATCGGTACTGTCGATGGCGCCATTTACAGACACTTTGATAGTAAAATTGAAATATTACTGGGTATTTTAAAATTGTTTCGGCAGAACAAAGATGGAACATTGCAAAGTCTGATTGCTCAGGAATCATCCTCTTTGCAAAAGCTGGAAGGATTATTGACCGGCCGTTTCCGGAAATTTTCTGCGAACCCGGCAATAGCAGCGGTCATTTTCTCAGAAGAGATTTTCCAAAATGAAAAATCTCTGGCAGATGAAGTTTTTAAAATAATGCAGGATAGTCAAAACACCATCGAGACGATCATTTTAAAGGGTCAATCTGAAAACCAGATAAGGAATGACATATCCGCAGATCAGTTAGCTTTATTAATTACAGGGGCGCTCCGATTAATCGTTACCAAATGGCGTCTGACTGAATTTTCCTTTGATTTACAAACAGAAGGTCAAAAATTGTGGAAAAGTATTTATAAAATTGTGACCAATTAATTTTTTTATCTAAAATGTGAGTGAATATTCACTATGAAAGGGTTGTCAATGTTAAATTTTCTTCAAAATCTTCTCAGATTTCCCAAAACGTTGCTGGCAGTGACTTTGCTGATCAGCGCCATTTTCTTTTTTGTAATGAAAGAAAACACGCGTATGGAAACCGATCTGGATGACTACATGCCCCAGGAACACCCGGCGTTTGTTTACAGCAATCAGGCCGAGGAACGGTTCCATATTCAGGATGGTGTAATCATCGCCATCGAAAACAAGGACGGTATTTACAACAGCGGCACACTGCAAAAGGTGAAAGACCTGACGAAAGAACTGCAAAAAATGGATGAAATCGATAAAGACGATGTTACTTCCCTTTACACGGCGGATAATATTATCGGAACGGAAACGGGTCTGGATGTGAAGCCCTTTTATAAGCGCGTGCCGGAAAGCAAAGAAAAACTTGAAGCCCTGCGTAAAAGCGTGCGCGACAACGAGATGATTTATGAACGGCTTGTCAACAACAACGAAACTGTAACAGTAGTAATTGCCGAAATTAAGGATGATGTCTTTTCACAGGAATTTTATCACCGACTGCTTGATCTGGCCAAAACCTATGAAGGACCGGAAAAGTTATATGTGGCCGGACGGCCGATTGTGGAAGGCACCATGGCTTATCTTGGTCCGCGCGACATGCAGCGCATGGTTCCTATTGTCATTGCCGTGATCGTAATCGTTCTGCTGATGGTGCAGCGCAGCATTAAGGCCGGAATTTTTACGCTGCTGGTCGTTTTGTTCAGTGTCGTCTGGACCTTCGGGTTGATGGCCGCGGTAAACATTCCCATCTATGCCGTTTCAACGATGATTCCGGTTATGCTAATTGCTATTGGTGTGGCGGATGGCATCCATCTTTACAGTCATCTGCATATTTTTATGCGGGAAAATCCGCAGGCCGATAAAAGAACAGCCGCATTCGATATGCTCAGAGAAATGTGGAAGCCGGTAGTTATGACCTCGGTTACCACGGCCGTTGGATTTATTTCCCTGCTGACCTCGGAGGTCTACCCGATTAAATATTTCGGCTTGTTTACAGCTTTCGGAGTAATGGCAGCCATGGTCTTTTCCCTGTTGCTGATTCCGGCCGGGACTCTGGTTTTTGGCCCGCCGCGCTGGAAAATTAAAAATAAATCAGGAGAACAGCATGAAAACAGCTTTCTGAATGCCATTGCCTCTTTGGTGGTCAGGCACAAATATATCACTCTGTTTGCTACAATTATTATTGTTGCCTTTTCTATATGGGGTACGACCAAGGTTTGGATCAATTCCAGCTTTCTGGACAAGTTTGAAGCGGACAGCGATATCGTCATAACCGACACCTTTATTAATGAAAATTTCGGCGGCACATCCACCCTGAATGTGATACTGGATTCGGAGCAGGAAGATGCCTTCAAACAACCGCAGATTCTGGAAGCCATTGACCGCCTGCAAACCAAGGTGGACAGAAGCCTGCAGGTTGTGGGCAATTCCTTCAGCCTGACCGATTATCTGAAACGGATGAATAAAGTAATGCATGCCGACAGCGCCAAATATAATGTCATTCCGGGGACGAAAGACCTGGTAGCGCAGTATCTGCTACTGTACGAAATATCCGGCGATCCGGAAAATCTTTGGAAAGTGGTGGACTATCACTACCAGAAAGCCAACCTGACTTTCCAGTTGAAAAGTGATAATTCCATTGCCTTAAACAGCGCCATCGCCAAAATTGAGGAGACCCTGCCAGAACTGCAAACCCTGGGCGTCAATGTCAACTATGCCGGGTCCGGTTATAAGGGACTCGTTTTCACCGACCTGATCCTAGAAGGGCAGATTAAGAGCCTGGCGCTGTCCCTGCTCATCGTGGTTATTTTGCTTTCATTGATGTTCAAAAACGTAAGCGCAGGTTTGATTGGGGCGGTCCCGATCACAATTACCGCGGCTATCAGTTTCGGCATTATGGGTCTGCTCAATATTCCCTTAAGCACCACCACAGCTCTTCTTTCCAGTATCGCTATCGGGATCGGCATTGATTATGCCGTGCATTTTATCGAGCGCTACAAAATCTATGCCGCCGAAACGAATGATAAACGGCTAACCGGGGGCATGACCATGCAGCATTCCGGTCGGGCTATAGCTTTTAATGCCATCGTGGTCATTGCCGGATTTTTAGTACTGCTGGCTTCGGTATTCCCGCCGAATCGGGCGCTGGGCGCTTTGGTTTCCATGAACATGTTTACCAGTTTTACCGGTACGGTTACCATCATGTACCTGTTGCTGGTCAGTTCAAATATTTATTTTAAAAAGAACAAATAACATTTGGAGGTTTATCATGAAATTACATATAATTATCAGCAGCATTCTGCTTACACTCTTTGTGCTTTCGTTTTCATCATTCGCACAGAAACCCTTGAGCGGGCTGGAAGTCATTCAAAATGTGTATAACCGGCCTGAAGGAAAGGATCAGGATGGGACGCTGACCATGACGTTGATCAATTCCCGCGGCGATCAGCGTGTACGTGAGATTAAACAGTTCATCAAAGATTTTGGTACGGAAGAGAAGAAAATCATGTTTTTTATCTCACCGGCTGATGTGCGCAACACATCGTTCATGAACTGGAGTTATGATGCAGAAGGCCGCGATGACGATCAGTGGATTTATCTGCCGGCGCTGAAAAAGGTAAAGCGTATTTCCAGCGACAGCAAAAGCGATTATTTTATGGGTTCGGATTTCACCTACGATGATCTGGGCGACCGTCATCCCTCGGATGATACACATAAACTGCTCGGCGAAGAAACCTTTAACGGGGAAGCCTGCTATGTGGTGGAGAGCATTCCCAAAGAAGAAGATTACATGTATTCCAGGACCATAACCTGGATTATCAAGGATAAATGGATCGGCTTAAAGAAGGAATTTTACGATGAAAATGACGAGCTCCTGAAAATCCTAACCGTGGAAAAATACGGAAAAATTAATGATTACTGGATAATCACACACAGTAAAATGCACAATGTACAGAAGGAACACACCACCGATATGCTGCTTGAAAACCTGACCATCGATGCCGGCATGTCTGACGATAAGTTCACCGAACGCATGATGAAAAGGGGGATATGATGAAAAGGAACTACACAGACAAGCGACCCGTAAAAATGTCGCTCTTTGTTCTGTTGGCCGCCGGAACAATGCTACTTACAGCCCGAAGCACCGTTCTAGCACAGGGCATTCAAGTGAACGGTTTTGTACGCAATTATATGGGCGTTTTGCTGAACGATGGCAATACCTACTCCATTATCCAGAATACCATTGACCTTGACCTGGTGCACAGCACAGAACGCATTTCCCTGAAAGCCAATCCTTATTTATATCACTATGCTGACGCAGAGCTGGAAATCGACCTGCGGGAAGTGTACATGGATGTGTATTTTGATAACGTCGATTTACGGATCGGAAAACAGCAGATTATCTGGGGTAAGGCCGACGGCGTCTTTATCACCGATATTGTTTCACCCAAAGATGTGCGCGAATTTCTGCTGCCTGATTTTGATGAAATCCGCATGGGTGTTACTGCGCTAAAAGCTGATTACTATCTGGGCAATCATACGTTCGAGCTTGTCTGGCTGCCGGTGTTCACAGCGACACTCATGCCGGAGGAAGGGTCGATCTGGCGGCCGGCAATGGATTTTCCTATCACACCGGAGTTTGATTATTCGCAGCAGGAAGTCGAAGCGTCGCTGGAAAATAGTGAAACTTTCGTCAAGTACTCCGCCATTACCACGGCGATTGATTTTGAGTTCATGGCCGGTTACGTCTGGGATGATGATCCAACCATGCACATCAGAAAAACCATGGATCCGCAAACCATGCAGCTGACCGGTCTGACCGTGACGCCGCAGTATCACCGCTTAGGCATTGGCGGAGGCAGTTTCAGCTCAACACTTGGACCCTTCGTTGTGCGCGGAGAAGGAGCCTGGTATGCGGGAAAATATTTTAATATCGCCGATCCGGAAGTTACGGATGCCGTGGTTAAAAAAGATTATTTGCACTATTTAATCGGCGTCGACTATACCCTTTGGGATATCAAGCTCAGCGGACAGTTTATCCAGCAGGCGATTCTTGAATACGATGAAGCGATTGAGCAGGACGAATTTGATAACACAGCAACTTTTTTAGCGCGCCGCGATTTTCTGCGCGAAACCCTGACGCTGGAATTATTTACTTATGTGGGATTGAATAATAATGACGCCCTGATCCGTCCGCGTATTTATTACGACCTGGCCGATGGTCTCGAAATTTTGTTAGGCGCCAACCTGTTTCTTGGTGATGAAGGTCGTTTCGGGCAATACAGTGATAATAATATGGGATACTTTAAAATCAAATACAGTTTTTAGTAAAACGGTGGTTGCGTAATTCGTTTATGACTGTAACTATGAACGGTATATTGGCCAAGATTAAGCCGCCGGCCGGTGGCCCTTCCACACCCATGCATTTTTCGTAAAAGACTGGCGCGTGATCCAGTCACCGTTGATGCCCGGGTTATGCGTTGCTTTAAAATTATTCTCGTTTCTTTATAAAACTTCTATTTTGTTTTATTGATAACCATTCCATAATAAAAAATATTGATGTAAAACCCAATATCATTTCAAACATGCCCATATAATCTATAGCCGGTACCTTGACAATTATATCTAAATTTAAATCTTGAACATTGTTGTTTAAGATAATAAAATCAATGATATTAAAAAATACATATAATAT
>JAFGKZ010000258.1 GCA_016928315.1 Calditrichaceae bacterium | reverse complement strand
CACGGATATATGCTCCGGATTTAATTCTATTGCCTTATCCAGAGAATAAATCCAATCATTTATAGTCTGACCCGGAAGAGCAAAAATCAAATCAATACTGATATCCTCATAACCCGCTGACCGGGCTAATTGGTATGATTCCACATTATCATTGGCACTATGAATTCTGTTTAATAGTTTTAATTCCGAATCAATAAAACTCTGAAAGCCAACGCTTAAACGGTTTACTCTTAAATTTTTAATTTCTTTTAATTTATGTTCATTTAGTGTTCCCGGATTGGCCTCAACAGTAATATTTACATCATCACTCAAACAAAAATTCAATGAAAGCGAATCCAGAATTTTCCGCAGCTGATCTGTAGAGAATAGGGACGGTGTTCCCCCTCCAAAATAAATCGAATCAAATACTCTGGACGAATTGAGCCGCTCGGCTGTTAATCGAACTTCCTGAAGAAGAGCATCAATAAACACATCGGTTAAAGTTAAATTTGTCACAGAATAAAAATCACAATACCCGCATTTGGAAGAACAGAAAGGAATATGAATATAAATTCCCGGGTGATTTTGTATCATAGTTTTTTTATCAAATTGATTTGATTACCGTATCACCTGTCCTATGCGATTAAACCGGATCATTTTATAGAATGGCGCATCATAATTAAGAGAAAAATAGATAACCAGTCCCTGACCGACAATATGATCCTGCGGCACAAAACCCCAGTAACGACTGTCCTCACTGTTATCTCGATTATCTCCCATAACCCAGTAGGCATCTTCCGGTACGGTAATCGGGCCGTAATTATCCCGGCTGCCTAAACGGCGATATGTACGAATACCATATTTAGTTGTGGGCCGGGGCAAAGTTCTCCGATCAATAAATTTCATTTCGGGCGGTCTCGGAAACGGTTCATCATCAACAAAAAGATTTTTATCAACGATATTAACTGTTTGACCTTCTGTAGCAATACACCTTTTAATATAATCCAAACTGGGATTTTCAGGATAGCGAAAAATTACAACATCATAGGGCTTGGGATCATGGATCGCCGGAAAACGAAACCACGGCACGGAAAAACCAATATCTGTGTATGGAATACCGATCCAGTCCGGTGTGCGCATTCCATAAGTAAATTTGTTAACCAGAAGAAAATCGCCAACCAGCAAGGTATCTTCCATGGAAGACGTTGGGATGGTATAAGCCTGAATTACAAATTGTCTGATAATTAGTGCAGCGATCAGAGCCGCCAGTAATCCTTCTGTAAAATCTTTGTATCGCTTTTTTTGTTTTACTACCGGTTTAGCCAAAATATCTCCTTAATCAGCTTCCAAATTTCAATTTTCTGTTTCCATCGATAACACCGCCAGGAATGCTTCCTGGGGAATATCAACGCGGCCCACTTGCTTCATACGCTTCTTGCCTTCTTTTTGTTTCTCAAGCAATTTGCGTTTACGGGTGATATCGCCGCCATAGCATTTAGCTGTTACATTTTTTCTTAACGGCTTAACTGTTTGCCGTGAAATTACTTTACTGCCAATAGCAGCCTGAATGATGACTTCGAACATCTGCCGCGGGATCAACTCCTTTAGATGGCGACACAAACGCTGGCCCATCTCGTAAGATTTATCCCGGTGAACAATAGTGGAAAGTGCATCCAATGGTTCACCATTAATAAGGATATCCAGTTTAACCAGATCACCTTGTTTATACTCATCAAATTCATAATCAAGCGAAGCATATCCGCGGGTATGTGATTTTAATTTATCATAAAAATCAAAGATGACTTCCGATAATGGAAATAAAAACTGCATATCGGCGCGGCTCGGATCAATAAACGAAGTGGTTTTAAAAATCGCTCTTTTCTCCTGCCCCAATTTCATAATATTCCCAATGTAATCGGGCGGTGTAATTATCTGCGCTGATATATACGGTTCTTCAATATATTCAATTATGCCCGGATTGGGCATATCAGTTGGATTATCAATTTCCCTGACTTTCCCATCGGTTAAATGAACACGAAAAACAACGCTTGGAACTGTGTTAATTATAGAAAGATTGTATTCCCTTTCCAGACGTTCCTGTACAATTTCCATATGGAGTAATCCCAGAAAACCGCAACGAAATCCAAATCCCAATGCTTTGGATGTTTCAGGCGTAAAAACCAGAGCAGAATCGTTTAAGGCTAGTTTATTCAATGCTTCACGTAAATCTTCAAAATCTTCACTGATGATGGGATAAATACCTGAATAGACCATCGGCTTAACTTCTTTATAGCCTTTTAAAGAAGTTTGAGCGGGGTTTTTATAATGCGTGATCGTATCGCCGACTTTAGTATCCGAAACATTTTTTGCGCCGGAAATAAGATAACCAACTTCGCCTGCTCTTAACTCATTGATCGGTTCACGCTTTAATTTAAGCACGCCAATTTCATCAGCATCAAATACATTTTTAGTATTGAAAAATAAAACCGGATCATTCTTTTTTAGCGTACCGTTAAAAATGCGGATAAAACTTATGGCTCCACGATAGCTGTCAAATACCGAATCGAAAATAAGCGCCTGCAATTTAGCGTTGGGATCTCCTTTGGGCGGAGGAATTTTTACAATAATTTCTTCCAAAATGTCTTCGATGCCTTTGCCGCTTTTGGCGCTGGCTAAAAGAATTTCTTCTTCCGGGCAGCCAATGAGTTCAATAATCTGATGTTTAACAACTTCAACCTGGGCGCTGGGCAGATCTATTTTATTGATAACCGGGATAATATGCAGATCATTTTCGATAGCAAGATATAGATTACTGATCGTTTGCGCTTCAATACCCTGGGCTGCATCCACAACCAATAACGCGCCTTCACAAGCAGCCAGACTGCGCGATACTTCGTAACTGAAATCCACATGCCCGGGTGTATCGATCAAATTATAGATATAAACCTGACCATTTCTGGCTTTGTACTCCATGCGGATGGCGTGGGATTTTATGGTGATCCCTCTTTCCCGCTCCAGATCCATATCATCCAGTACCTGCGCGCGAAGGTCCCGCTGAGAGATCGTATGAGTTTGTTCCAGAAACCGATCGGCAATAGTGGATTTGCCATGATCAATATGGGCTATAATACAAAAATTTCTTATTTTATCCTGATACATTCAATCCATTTCTACAGATTAGAGTTTGTGAAATTAAAAAATCTGCTGTTCAAAAGCAATCTGCCAGAATTATGCATCTCGTATTCATTTTACTCATAAAAAATGCAATATTTTCATATGGATTGGATTATGTCAATAAATTAATGGTTATAGTTATAAAGTCGATATTCGGTATGATTAGGTTGATACAACAATGGATTAATTTGCCAGAAACATAAAAATTTATAAAATTTCCACTTGTTGACTTTATAGTGATTACCATTAAATTTGACAGGCTTTTAACAATGATTGAGAAGAAAATAAACAGCGTTTTTGCAAAGTAAAAACTGAAGAAATGAAATGACAGGCGGAACTGCCCCGTTACACAGTCATCATTATTAATGATAATGTTTGATGGGCAACGAAAATCAGCAAAAAAGATTTAATGGATCGCTGCCATTTAAATAAAAAATGATTGAAAAATCCAAAGAAAATTTAAAACAACTTAAGCATTACACTATAACAGCCAAATTCTTTTTCCAGGCTTTTTGGAAAACTATTCTTACCTGGACCCTGATTGTTTTATTCCTGATTATTGGCTTGTATCTGAATATTGATAAATCAATAATTGGCGGATCGATTGTTATATTTGGAATTATATCCCAGGCCTTTGTGGGATTACTTAATATCATTGGCCTCATTCCACTGATAGGCCCGATAATTGCTAAGGTTTTAGCACTCCCTTTTTTTTGGCTGCTAAACGCGCTGGGTTATTTTGTTTCCATACTGGCTATTAAAAGAGGTTACACGAAAGAAGTTGTAAATTACAGAATATTGACTGTTGTGTTTTTAGTTGGTCTCGTATTTGGATTTATCCTTGGAAAAATTATATAGTTTATCGCCACAGAGGACACCAGAAAAAAAATATAAATTTATACTTATTACCAATTCCTATATAAATGTAATGATAGTTTTTTTAAATAAAGTTCTAACTTATATTCTGCGGTTTTTGTGTATCTTTATGGCT
>JAFGKZ010000257.1 GCA_016928315.1 Calditrichaceae bacterium | reverse complement strand
TTAGCATTGCTAAAGTAGTAGAAGTATTGCTACAATCAATCCATAATAATGAGGCTCCAAAAAGCGCAACGAATATTGGATCTGGGAAGGGAACCACTTTATTTGATTTAGCAAAGCGGGTACAATTATTATTTGAATCTTCAAGTGAAGTAATTGTGCTGCCGCCGCGTTCCGTTGAGGTTGTAAAATTTGTCGCAGATATAAAACGAATGTCAGATATTTTTACTATCACTGTTGATGACGATCCTCTTAAATACCTTGGTGAAATGGTAGAAAAATATAAAATTTAATAGTAAATTCGGAGAGCGATAAAAAATTATTGTTAAATTATTCCAGCATTAGAACAATTAGTAAAATCTGATTACACAGGTAGCTGAAGAGACTAAAATATAAGGTGATACACTTTGAATGTAAGAAACATAAACAGTAAAATGAGGGGCAAATAATGAGTTATTCTTTTAGAACGGAAGATAATATTTTAATCGTTACTATTGAAAATGAAAGAGCTACTGTTGAGTTTTCCTCTGAATTAAAGAAAGAATTACTGGAAAAAATTGAGCAAAAGCATAATAATGTGATTTTTGATTTAAGCAGATCAAATTTTGTAGATAGTTCATTTTTGGGAACATTGGTAGCTGGTCTAAAAAAATGTACTATGAACAATGGAGATTTGAAAATCGTAGGCTTACAGGAACCAGTGATGTCTATGTTCGAGCTTACGCGCCTGTGTAAAATATTTGATATCCTCGATTCAGTTGATGAAGCGATAAAAGCCTTCTAGATTGATATTAGTATTTACGGTGAAGAATGACTTGTATCACTCTTTACCTTTTCCGGCTTTACGAAATTTAATAATCAACATTGAATTATTCAGAGGATAAAGATTCGATACGATATGGATATTGTATTTGATAAAAAAGTTCTGAGCGCAGATGATAAAGCAATGAACTTCGAATGGATGGACAGAAATCAAACCGGCGCCTATTCATCATCCACAATAAGCGGGATGAATACACGCCGCGAACATGGCCTTTTTGTTACGCCAAGCGCCGATCATACCCAAAAAGTCGTCTTATTGTCGAAACTCGAAGAATCAATCTTTATAGATAACCGACTGCATGAAATATCAACAAATCGATTTACAAAAAATATATTTCCAATTGGTTATCAATATCTAAAAAAATTTTCATTGAATCCATTTCCTAAAGCTGAATTTTGCGTTGAAGATCGGATTATTCATCGCACATTGTTCTGGGTTGCCGATAGAAATTTATTGGTAATCCGCTATGAACTTAAAAATCAGGGGAATCCAATCAGGCTTATTATTAAACCTTTTCTAACGGCCAGATATAATCAGACTTTGACAGATGAAATACAGGGAATGAATACCGACAGTTACTTAAGTCATCTATCCGTCCGCTGGGCTCCAAGACCGTTCATGCCTCAGTTACATGCCTATTATTTAACAGGTTCATATAGTACAGCAACGTTATGGTATCATAATTTTTTTTATGAAAAAGATATAAATAGATTTCAGGATCAGCAGGAAGATCTGTTAAATCCCGGATTTTTTGAGGCTAAAATACAACCTTATGAATCATTCGATATTTTCTTTTCCACCGAGGATCTGATTGAAGAAGAACTCGATTATGAAGCCTATCATCGCGCTGAATTAAAGCGCAGGGGATTAGGAATTGCCATAACAAATAAAGAAGAAGATCCTGCATCCAATTTTCGGAATCATTTGCGGTTAAGCCGGTATGCCTATAAAAGTAAAATATATCCGGCTTTGTCTTCAATAAATCCTATCAGACAATTAAGAGAAATTATCTTTTCCATGCCGGGTTTATATTTAGCCGAAAAAAAATATAATGAATTTAAAGAGCATTTTATAACTATTCTCAGCCTATTAGATGATGGTTTACTCCCGGTAGAATATCCGGTTGTAAAAGATAGTGTTTCTTATGCTGCGGCGGATTTAAGCCTTTGGCTGGTTGATCTGTCATATAAATATTTTTCTGCCAGTAATGATATTGCCTTTTTTGAGGGTAAGGTGTATGAATCGCTGCTATCCATAATTGACGCCTATATCAAGGGAACACGGTTTAATATTTATAAAGATTCTGATAATTTGATTTTTAGCGGTGATAAAAACTATAATCTTGGCTGGCAATATGGTGCAAAAGAACCGGATACACAACAGCGCTATGGCAAATTACTGGAAATAAATGCGTTATGGTACAATGCACTATGCATAATGATTGAATTTAGTAAAAAGCTTGATAAAAACCGGTATGCAGGCAAGTATCAAAAATTAAATGATAAAGTTAAGCACAGTTTTAATAACACTTTTATAAATGATGAATCCAGTTACTTTGATTGGGTTCGTGAAGATATTAAATCTGTTAAATTTACCATTAATCAATTAATACCTCTAAGTTTGAATTTTCGCTGCTGTAATGATAAGTTTGCGGTTAAAGTATTAAATCGGATTGAATCTGAACTACTTACACCGAATGGTTTGCGGATTTTTGCCAACGATAATCCCAAGAAAAAGAACCGCGAATATGAAAGATATTTGATCAAACCGAGTTTAACCTCCATGTATATTCAGGCATGCATGCATTATCGACGCGTATCGCATGAAACGCTGCAGAATTTTCAGCCATTGATCGATTTGGCAAAAACAGGACTGTTGGGATTTATACCGGAATATGTTATGAACGATAAAGAACAACACCAGGTTGGTATTTTAGATTTCACACCAGCTCTGGCGGATTGGATCTGGCTGGAATATATATTCTCAAAACGATAATCAGCTATTCTGGTTTTGACGGGGCAGCTTCTGGTAAATTCTGTGCGCTTCGTATTGAATCCATTTTTGCCTGAATGCCTTCCCTGATTTTAGTATATATTTTAATCCAGTATCTTTCATTTTCCGCGTGGCGACGGCGTGTTTCATTAAAAACAGATGAATCAACTTGATGCTTTTTAAAAACTTGTTGCGCCATTTTAATCCGCTCAGATTCCTGAATAGATAAATTTTCAATTATCATCAAATCAGTTACCACCTCAGCGAATTTGTCATCTTTGAGCAATTTTTGTTCTTTTTTTGAACAACTTGAAATGAAAATCGTTAATAATAGCGTTATTAAAATTAAGAAATTCAAAAAGAATAATGGTTTAATCATGATAGATACCTTAATATAGTTTGGTACAATTTATAAAAATCCAGTTATTGTTCAAGTCATATTTTTATATGAATTGAAGTTAAATTTTTGTATTGAGCGCCAGTGTCAGCAGGTTTAAGATTAATTTGACTGACTAAGATGGTGTCTTTAATTTACAAACATTATTTTACAATGAGGAAGACCATGAGATTCCACCAATCGCGTTTAGATATATTATTAATTTTTGCACTTATTCTCATATTAACATCATCTTTATCTGCACAATATTTTGGGCAGAACAAAGTTCAATATAAAGAATTTAAATGGCACTATATAAGATCGGAACATTTTGATGTTTACTTTTATCCGGGCGGATATCAGATAGCTACATTTACTGCAAATGAAGCAGAATCATCATACGTCAAACTTAAAGAAGATTTTAAGTATGAAATTACTGACAGAGTCTCTATAATACTTTATAAATCTCATAATGATTTTCAACAAACCAATGTGGTGGATGTTTATCTTGTGGAAGGCATCGGCGGTGTAACAGAGCTGTATAAAAATCGTGTTGTCATTCCATTTGAAGGTTCTCTAAGCCAATTGCGTCATGTGCTGCATCATGAATTAGTACATGCAGTAATGAATGATATGCTCTACGGCGGATCTGTTCAATCACTTATATCAGGCCAGGTGGCACAGGTACCTACCTGGTTTGCTGAAGGACTTGCTGAATATTTTTCTTTAAGGTGGGATACCCGGATTGATATGGTGGTCCGGGACGCAACGATATCCGGCTATATGCCGCCTATATCATATTTAAGCTATTATCTGGCATACCAGGGCGGCGCCAGTGTTTTTAGATATATTGCTGAAAAGTATGGACATCAAAAGATTAGTGAAATTCTTCATAAAATAAAAGGCAGTTTAAAATTTGAAGGCGCTTTTAAATCTGCGCTGGGTATTAAAATGGACGAATTAACTGAAGACTGGCAAAAAGACCTTCGTAAAAAGTACTGGCCGGACATTGTTTCCCGAAAAGAATCACCAGAAATCGCACGCGCTGTAACGGATCATAATGAGTGGGAAAATTATATAAACCTGAGCCCTGCGTTATCACCCAATGGTGATAAAATGGTATTTCTATCCGATAAAGACGGAAAACAGTCGGTTTATTTGATGGATATACTGGATAATAGCATTGTCCGTCGATTAGTAAAAGGTGAAACTTCGGTAAACTTTGAAGAACTGCATTGGTTGAGTCCCGGTATGGATTGGTCGCCAGATGGAAAAAAAGTAACTTTATCAGCAAAAGCCGGTGATCAGGATGCCCTCTATATTATTGATGTGGAAACGGATAATATTGAACAATATAAATTCGATATAGATGGAATTTTTTCCGCTGCCTGGTCTCCAAGGGGTGATCAGATTGCTTTCGTTGGCAATATGAATGGTCAAAGTGATATTTATGTGTTTAATATTAAAACGGATTCATTGGTTCAAATTACGGACGATCGTTTTACCGATGCTTATCCATCTTGGAGCAATGATGGCGAACGTATCGCATTTGTGTCAGATCGCGGCCCATATCTTTCGGAAGACCAATTACCGGAGAATTTTATACTAAATTCTCATGAATATGAAAATACGGATATTTATATAGTAAATTATCAGAATAAACAAATTTCGCGTATTACCAATACGTTTAACCGCGAATCGGATCCGGTTTTTTCTCCTGATAGTAAAAAGTTGCTGTACGTAAGTGAAGAATTTGGTATTTCAAATATATATATTCATAATATAGATAGTAGTAAAGCATATCCGGTTACAAATTTGCTTACGGGCGCTTTTCAATTATCACTGGACAAGGATGGCAAAACGTTAGCTTTTGTATCCTTCCTTGAGGGCGGCTGGGATATTTATACACTCAGGAATCCTTTCGATCTGAAACCGGTTTCAATCGAACCAACATTATTTGCAAAACAGCTGAAGGAAAAAATGGCATTAGAAGAAGCTGATGAGTCCATTGCTTCTTCTGATTCCAATCGGGTTGATGTCTCTATTTCTCCGTTTTCCTCTGAATCGGCCGTACATCAGTCTTCCGCATCCGATTTTAGTAAATTTGTCTTTGCCGATCTGGATAGACGCACAGATGTAAAGAAGGTAGATGTAAAACTTGATAAAGATAAATACCAGGAAGATGACGGCCACTATAAAGTATGGGATTATAAAGTAAAATTTTCCCCGGATTTGGTGGATGGCGCCGCTCAGTATAACACCCTATGGGGATTTCAGGGTTTTACTCAACTTGCTTTTAGTGATGTGTTGGGAAACCATAAAATATATCTGGGAACCAATTTAGTCTTTGATTTGAAGAACAGTTATCTGGCTGCGCAATACTGGTATCTATCAAAACGGATCGATTTCGGTATTTCGGGATTTCATTATGCCAATACGTATATTTCATATTCAGATTTGGTTCGATATCGTAATTATGGATTTGTAGGGATTATGTCCAGGCCTTTTAATAAATTTACCCGGGTTGATTTTTCACTTTACTGGTTTAATGTAGTGCAGGAATACTTAACCAGAGATGTTCCTGAACGTACAATCCGCAGTATTTTACCCAGTTTGCAGTTGGTGCATGATACTTCCGAATGGGGAATTACCGGGCCGATAGACGGTTTTCGGGGCGCTGTGAGCGCAACTTATAGTCCTGCTTATTCAAATGACAGTCCCGAATTTTTAACAGTAAATACTGATCTCAGGCAGTATATTAAACTAAGCGATTATTATTCCTTTGCTTTTAGGTTAACCGGTGGGTCAAGTTTTGGTGCTAATCCACAAAAATACTTTTTGGGCGGTATGTCTAATTGGTTAAATCGAAAATTTAAAGGTAATATCCTTATTGATAATATATCAGATGTTTATTTTTCCGAGTTCGTTACGCCTTTGCGCGGCGCCAGATATTATGAAAGAACAGGGAATACATTCGTTTTAACGAATTTAGAATTCAGATTTCCGTTAATCCCATATATACAATTGGGTTTCCCTCCCATACGGATGGGGAATATCCAGGGATTATTATTTACGGATATCGGTACTGCCTGGGATAGGGAAAGTCCATTTCGCGGCATTAAAAATGGACGTCTGGAAGATGTGGTGGCCGGGTATGGTTTCGGCGTAAGATTAGCATTTATTTTCTGGATAAGATATGATCTTGCCTGGAGATATGATCTTGTAAACTCAGGTCAGCCAATGCAATACTGGTCTTTGGGATATGATTTCTAATATGATTGAAGATCGATGACAAATATTGTTTCGAGCCTGGGCCGGACTACGATTGCTTTTATACTGGAAGCGGGCGCTGTATTTATTATGCTGGGCAAAGTAAGCCGGTATTTGCTGCAATTGTGGAAAAATCGCAGGCTGGTTTACGAACAAATGATGGTTATTGGTGTTCAGTCTGTTCCCCTTGTTTTATTCGTCGGTGTCTTTGCCGGCGCTGTTGCTTCCATCCAAACCGCTTACCAGTTAAAAGGTTATATATCCTATAATTATCTTGGCGCCGCTACCAGTGTAGCTATCTTTATAGAACTCGGTCCTGTTTTAACAGCCCTGGTTATTGCCGGACGCGTCGGCGCTTCGATAGCGGCGGAAATCGGAACCATGAAAGTGACCGAGCAATTGGATGCATTGGAATCGCTTGCCATCGATCCATTAAGGTATCTGGCTATGCCGCGTATTTTCAGCGGTTTTTTTATGATACCAATACTTACTATTTTAGCTGATTTTGTTGGGATAATGGGCGCCTATTTAGTCGCTTACATTAATTTGGATCTGGCGCCGGAAATATTTTTTGGCAGTGTTAAAGAGTTCTTTTCTTTATTGAACGTGTTTTCGGGTTTAATTAAAGCATTCTTTTTTGGCGGCACAACGGCAATTATTGGCTGTTATGTTGGCTTTAATACTTCCGGCGGCGCTGAGGGTGTGGGACAATCCACAATCCGGGCATTCGTGTTATCTTCAGCCTTAATTTTACTCAATGATTACTTACTTTCAATTATATTGTTCTGATGATACAGATTAATGATTTACATAAAAGCTTTGGCGATAAAGTGGTCCTGCGCGGCGTGGATCTTGAAGTTTATGATGGCGAACGTTTAGTGATCGTGGGGCGCAGCGGCTGCGGCAAAAGCGTCCTGTTAAAACATATCATCAATCTGATGGAGCCGGATAAAGGTTATATACTTGTAGATAATATCGCCATCCGCAGGGTTGGTCAGAGCGATTTGTTTTTTCTTCGCAAACAATTCGGCTTTCTTTTTCAGGGGGCGGCGCTATTTGATTCTATGTCCGTTTCGGAGAATATTGCCTTACCTTTGGTAGAACATACAAATTTAACTTCTGCTGAAATTGCAAAAAAGGTTGCTGAAAAACTGGAAATGGTTGGTTTGCCGGGTATTGAAGAATTACGCCCCTCGGAATTATCCGGAGGCATGAAAAAACGGGTCGGCCTGGCCAGAGCCATAATTATGGATCCAAAATACATTTTATACGATGAGCCGACCACCGGGCTGGATCCGATTATGGCCGCAAATATTGACAAGCTGATCATTGAACTGAGTGAAAAACTAAAGGTTACTTCCATTGTGGTTACACACGATATGCAAAGTGTGGCTAAGGTTGCCACCCGTGTGGTGATGCTTCATCTTGGTAAAATTATTTTTAGCGGTTCAGTGGATGAATTATATAATACCGAAAATAAAGTAGTGGCACAATTTGTAAAGGCGGAAGCCGAAGGTCCTATCCAGCCCAAACCGATAAAGTATTAAATGTGTAAATTTTATAGTATTTTTTTATAGAATTGGAATTGCGGAATTCTGGAATCCGGATAATTTATAATCAGATACCCGGTATATCACAAATTAAATGATTTGAATTTATACAGGATTGCCGAGATACAATCATACAAAGTTGTTCTTACTTTTTAAATATAAAAATACCTGCAATAGACGAGAGTATTAATACAGCGCCGATGTAAAAATCAGCCGGGGGAATTTCTTCCAATAATATTGCGGCATAGATGGTTGCCAATACCGCTTCGCTTAAAAAAGCCATGTTCACGTTGTAAACCGGGATTTTTCTGGACGCCCAGTTTAGAATCGAATGCCCGATCAAATTGGGGCCGATGGCCATCAATATCAAAAGCAGCCAGCCGTTCATTGGAATCTGCCAGAAATTTATACCTTTAAACAAAATAATAGCCAGCGTACATACTGCTGCAATCCCATATACGATAAAAATATAGGTGAAAAAATCGATATCATTTTTCAGAATGCGGGCAATAATCAAATAAGCAGCAACAAAAAACGCAGAGAATACCGCCAGAAAATCACCGGTTAAGGCATTATCGTTAATTTGAATATCGCCGGATATAATAAAATACATGCCGAAAGCAGCTACTATAAATGAGGGAATAAATATTTTGGATATCTTCTCCCTTAAAATCACGATAGATAATAGCCATCCAAATAGAGGGTGAGTACTTTCCAGAAAAATCGAATTACCCACAGTTGTTAACTGTAACGATGTAATCCAGGTGTAAAAGTGCATCGATAGAAATATCCCGGCAGTGATTAGATATTTATAATGTTTGTTTGAAGCAGCAATTACTGATTTTACAGGATTTTTTATCAGGAGTAAAATGATAAGGCAGCTGAATGCCAGTCTGTAAAAAGTGATGATTAGGGGATGGATATCACCCATCCAGCGGATTAAAATAGAGCTCCAGGATAAGACTAAGATACCAAAGATTAATTTCAGGTAAACGGTCATATATTTTTAATCGGTTGAAATAAATGATATAATTATTTCATCTTATTAAATAAATAAGCGCTATCCAATACTTGATTTTTCTGACTGTCATGAAGAGCAAATTTTTTTGGGCCGTAAATGGATGCACAGCCGTATGCTCCACTTTTATTGACGGCATAAAAGGTTACATTAAAATTTGGTTTGCCATTCTCTTTTAAAAGTGATTTGATTTTTGCGTTCCGGACAATCCGTTTACATACTTTAAGACAAGCTTCTTCCGGAGAGTCGCCCATACGCATAAATTCGACCGCCAGCAGACATGATAAATTTTTCAAATTTTCCTCACCACGGCCTGTTGTTCCGCAGGCGCCCACTTCATTATCCACGTAGAGTCCCGCGCCAATAATAGGCGAATCCCCAACCCGGCCGGGAATTTTAAACGATAAACCGCTGGTAGTCGTCACACCGGATATGTTACCAGCCAAATCGACGGCGCAGCATGATATGGTGCCGGTTGTAGATTCAATATCAGCGCTGTTTTCATCGGAGGGAGAAAACCAGTCATCATCTTTATTCAGATTCTCCTTCCATTTAAGCCAGATTTTTCGTGAATGATCGGTTAGCAGTTCCTCTTCCTTGAATCCGTGCGCTTTGGCAAACCGCAGGGCGCCATCGCCGACAATTAAGACATGATCAGTCCGTTCCATAACCAGCCTGGCTACCTTTGAAGGATTTTTTATATTCCGCAACGAAGCCACTGCCCCGGCATTATGGGTTGGGCCGTGCATACAGCAGGCGTCCAGTTCCACGATACCATCCTCGTTGGGCAAGCCGCCAAGACCAACGGAATTATCTTCCGGATCGTCTTCAATAATATTTACGCCTGCAATTACGGCATCCAGGGCGTCGCTGCCATTGTTAATCATTTCCATCGCTTTGGCTGTTGCCCGCTGGCCGTTTCCGGATGAAATAACCACGGGTTTTATTTTATCAGAGTTTCGTGCAAACGAGATGTTAGGAATGGCGGATGATGCAGCGCCGAGCATAATGCCCGATTTGATGAATGTTCTGCGCTTCATAATACAAGCTCCTCCAATTTAGCGCTTTACCGGATATTTTTTTCAATTGGTTGAAAAGAAAGTACAATCAAAGCAAGTTATAAAAAAAAGTGAATCATTGTAAAGCATTTTATCAGATATAAAAAGGCAATCCTACAGCGCTGCCAATTTCAGTTTGAATTTGATAAACAGATGGCTTAATATTATGTAGTTATTGAAATTAATGAAATTTGATGGCTATTTGAATCCGGCAAAATGATGAACAGACATAAGAACACAGCGGAAAAAATGATCAAATCAGCTTTACGGGCGGTTGATCCCTATTACCTGATTATGGATCAGTTGAAACTGGAAGGCGATATTCTTGTAATTCAAAACAGGGAAAAAATAAACCTGGCTGAATTTAAGCGGATATTTGTTATTGGCGCCGGAAAGGGCGCCGCTCCAATGGCACTGGCTATAGAGGAGCTGCTTGGACATAGGATAAACGCCGGTGCGATCAATGTTAAATACGGCCACGGACAGGATTTAAAGAAAATCAGGCTGATGGAAGCCGCCCATCCCATTTTGGATGAAAATACGCTTAAAAATACCAGGCAAATGCTCGAAATAATTGATCAGGCCCGGCAAAATGATCTCGTTATCGTATTAATTACCGGAGGCGGTTCGGCGCTGCTTGAACTTTTACCGGAGGGTATTACTTTACAAGATTTGGCAATATTGAATCAATTATTGCTGTCCAGCGGCGCGGCTATCGATGAAATCAACACCATCCGCAAACACCTGTCTTTGATTAAGGGCGGACAATTAGCCAAACGCATCGCCCCGGCCAGGACACTCTCGCTAATTTTATCCGATGTGATCGGCGATCCTCTGCAAAGCATCGCTTCAGGGCCTGCCGCACCGGATACATCCACATTTGCCCAGGCTGTTGATATCATTTCAAAATACAGGCTGGAAAACAAAATATCGGTTAAGATTAAAGCTTATTTTAAAAAAGGTCTGAGAGGCGAAATACCGGACACGCCGGACGCCAATGATGCAGTATTTAAATTAACCGCCAATTATATAATCGGGAACAACGCCCTGGCGCTGAATACATTAAAACATGACGCCGAACAAAGCGGATATAAAACAGTCTTACTGACAGACCGTGTTCAGGGCGAGGCAAGAGAAATAGCCAAACTGCTGGCTGGCATTATTAAAAGCGGGGTGCAATCCGGCTTTCCTGTATCATCACCAGGCTGCATTTTACTGGGCGGGGAACCAACCGTTACGCTAAGCGGCGATGGTAAAGGCGGACGCAATCAGGAAATTACTCTGGCTGTTCTGCAAGAGCTTGCCGAGTGTAAATCCGAATTTTATTTTTGCAGTTTCGGTACGGATGGCACTGACGGCCCCACCGATGCCGCCGGCGCCTGGATCGATGAACAAACAATTACGAAAGTATATGAAAGAAAATTATGTGTAAGTGATTATCTGCAAAGAAACGATTCGTATCATTTCTTTAAGCAGATTGATCAACTAATTGCCACAGGTCCTACACGTACGAATGTGATGGATTTGATATTCTGTTTATATTAGACCGGGAAAATCAATGGATGAAAATTTCAGATCAAAGTTAAGACGTATTCACAGGGTAAATCGCATCTTATGGACTGCTATTTTAGCGGATATTTTAATTCTTTCTGTAATTGCTTTGCTATTATGGTATTTTGAAATTCTAACCGAACCGTTACTGCACAATATCAAAATGTTTAATGATATTTCCTTAATTGCAGTAATTATTTTATTGTTCACTATCATGTATCTAAAAAGAACCTATTTAATTCCGGATAAAATTGTTGAGCGTGCTAAACGAAAAGAGCTGCAAATAGGTTCCGCGGACGTAGTGGATTTTATCCAGGAATTTGGAAAAGAAGCCAATATGATTGCCAAAGCCCTAATCATAATGCGCCGCTATTTTATGCTGATCTGGTCGATAGCTAATTTAATTGTGCTGATTGGTTTTATTTCTTTTATTGTCAGTATGAGTTTAAGAAATTTTATTATTTATGGGATTGTGGCGCTTTACTCTTTGCTGATTAATTTTCCGCGATTTTCAATTGTGGAAGATTGTTATTATAACATTACCAACAAATAAATTTAAGAATTATGGAATTAGAAAATGAACATTGAAATTGAGGATGTAATAATTCGTGAGCTCAAACGATACACGGATCATCGCGGCTGGTTGATTGAATTATTTCGCCAGGATGAGCTGGACAAAGAACTTTTTCCGGTTATGAGTTATATCTCAGAAACTAAACCGGGCATTGCCCGCGGCCCGCATGAACATGTGGATCAAACGGATTATTTCGGTTTTATCGGTCCCTCGGATTTTGATCTGTATCTCTGGGATAACCGAGAAAATTCGCCAACCTATAAAAAAAAGGTGGTCGTAAGACTGGGATCATCGAAACCGGCAGTGGCTATTGTTCCGCCTGGAGTGGTGCATGCTTATCGTAATGTGGGTGACGTGCCGGGCATTGTATTTAATGCGCCAAACCGCTTGTTTGCCGGTGAGGGTAAAAAAGAGCTGATAGATGAAATTCGTCATGAAGATGATTCGGATTCACAATTTAAACTGGATGATTAACCCAATTATGATTAATATGAATGACCAGTTAAAATTTTATGATCAGAAATAGAAGCGCTGCTACCATTTTTACATTTATATGATAGCATAATCCTTC
>JAFGKZ010000021.1 GCA_016928315.1 Calditrichaceae bacterium | reverse complement strand
TTTTTTAAGATACCCTTATTCTTAAATTTTGCTTTTTTTTCGCCATCAAATTTACTATCAGTATCTTTAAATTCAATGATTACCTGGTCTTCAACATCCGTATTGTAAATACATTTTGTCTTTCCTTCATAATGGATCGAGTTACTTTTCAACAGCAAGCCTCCATTTGCGATTCAAGAATGTAATCTATTTAACGATTGCGTTTTCCCAGAATAAGTGTTTTATTTAATTCTTTGCCGGACCGCCAGATTCGAAGTTTTAACTCATCGCCTACTTTTAAATCGGTTGAGGAAATAACTTCTTCGGCGTCGCGGTCATTCTTTATTTCACGGTTGTTAATTTGTGTAATGATATCACCTAGCTTAATCCCTGCATCTTCGGCCGGACTATTTTTTGCGATCCGGGCAACATAGACACCCTGGGTTGACGGATATTGCAGTTGTCGGGCCAAAAACCGGCTTAAGTTGGCTACATACAAACCAATCCAGATATCACGGTCTACCTGTCGTTTATTTTTAAGATCATCAATAATATTTGTAATTCTGTTTATGGGTATAGCAAAACCAATCCCGACAAAACCTGAACTGCCTGTATCACCGGTATAAATAAACGTATTCATTCCGATAACTTCGCCATTGGCATTACACAACGGGCCGCCGCTGTTGCCGTGATTGATGGATGCATCCGTCTGGATCATATCTTCGTACACGCGTCCCTGCTGCCGGCTAAAATCACGATCCGTCGCGCTGATTACACCAACAGTGACGGTCGGTTGAGAGGTTACAAAAAGTCCAAAAGGATTACCTAAAGCAATAGCCCATTCACCAATAATGAGATCATCCGAATTTCCCAGTACGGTATAATGATGATTGTCATCCTTAATTTTTAGCAATGCGACATCACTAATTGGATCGCTGCCTATAATTTCAGCGGGGTATTCATCGCCGCTTGGTTTGGCCACGATAATTTCAGCAGCATCTTCAACCACATGATGATTTGTCAGAATATAACCATCCTTCGAAATAATAAATCCTGAACCAACCGATTGTACATATTGCTGATATCTGCGATCGCCAAAGAACTCAGGAAAGAACTCTCTGAAAAATGGATCAACATAAGGATTGCGCTGCACGCGTAACCTTACTTTTGTAACATTAACCGATACAACGGCAGGACTCACTTTTTCCACGGCGCGCGTAATAGCGTTATGCCTGCTTGCAGATAAGGTCTGATCCGTATCGCCGGAATTACCTGCATCCTGCGCATGAGCGCTGGTTACAATGGAGCTGTCCTGAATATTGCCCTGTTGCTCTTCATGCACACCCAGTTTATTATACAGGATTAAGCCTATAATTAATCCGATAACGATTAGAATGATTGGTTTTAATATTTTCATCTAAATCTTCTTTAAATTATTTTTTTGCGGCTGCCGCACACCGATAATTATCTATTCTTCACTTTTTCCCAATCAGCCAGAAAGTTTTCAATACCCTTATCGGTTAATGGATGTTTGAGCAATTGCTCAATCACTTTATAAGGAATGGTAGCAATGTGTGCGCCATATAAAGCGGCGTCTAGCACGTGCATCGGGCTGCGGACACTGGCTACAATAATTTCTGTTTCCAGTCCGTAATTATCAAAAATTTGTTTAATCTGGCCGACTAATTCCATCCCATTGGAAGAAATATCATCCA
Source organism: Calditrichaceae bacterium (assembly GCA_016928315.1). Lineage (GTDB taxonomy): Bacteria > Calditrichota > Calditrichia > Calditrichales > Calditrichaceae > JAFGKZ01. Next base: position 4,358 of record JAFGKZ010000021.1, on the reverse strand, counting down.
GGCGACCAACAAAGGGACTCACAAACGTTGCCCCTGCTCTGGCTGCCATCAAAGCCTGGACTGCCGTAAAAACAAGGGTTACGTTGGTTTTAATGCCTTCAGCCGTTAATTGTTTAACCGCTTTCAGGCCTTCTTTTGTCATAGGAATTTTTACTACAATATTTTTATGTATTTTAGTTAGTTCACGACCTTCACGAATCATGCCCTCACTATCCAGCGATACGGCTTCGGCGCTAACCGGGCCATCCACCACTTCGCAAATTGCCTTAAAAATTGCCGTCGGTTCACCTTTCTCTTTTGATATTAATGAGGGATTTGTGGTGACACCGTCCAAAACGCCGATATCCGCAGCTGCTTTAATATCATCCAGATTGGCTGTATCAATAAAAAACTTCATACGTTCTCCTTGTCTATCTATATTAAAAAATCAATTATATCGTTTTTTTGCTAAGAAGAATACTTCTTAACGTCATGCTGAATTCATTTCAGCATCTTTTATATTTAAAGGATTCCGAAATAAATTCGGAATGACGAAATCACAACTATATTCTCACTTAGCATTATAATAACTAATAAACTATTTTTTCCAGAAAAAGTCCATGAGCAGGCGCCGTATTTAATACCTGCGTCCGATCCCGGGTTTCAATAATTTTTTTCAAAGATCCTAAATCAATGAGTCCCCGGCCTAAATCAATCAAAGTTCCCACTATAGCCCGAACCATGCCGTGTAAAAACCGATTAGCTGCAATTTCATAGATCAGTAAATCATCTTTAATAAACCAGCCGCTTTTAAAAATTTCACAAAAATGATTTTTTACATCACTTTTTATTTTACAAAACGATTTAAAATCATTTGTCGCTGCTATGATATCTGCGCCTTCTTGCATCAGTGTCACATTGATTGGAAAAAAGATTTGCCAGGCAAAGCCGCGCTGTATTGCCGTCGGAACTTGACAAATCTGATACCGGTAATATCGTTTTTTCGCATCGAACCGGGCATGAAAATCAGTTGTACACAATTGGGCATTTTTAATGCGAATATCCGGTTTTAGTATGCCGTTGAGCGATTGCTTTAACTTGCCCGGATCATATTCCGGGATATCCAAATGTGCTACCTGATTCCGGGCATGAACGCCTGTATCTGTTCGCCCTGCGCCGACAATGCGGATATCCATTTTGAAAATTATGGATAAGGCCCGTTCTATTTCCTCCTGAATTGAAACCTGTTTTTTTTGGAATTGCCACCCACAATAAGCTGTGCCGTCGTATTCTATAGTAAGTTTAATCCGATGCATTAAGCCTTTGATGCGACTAAATTTATCAGCTTCAAATATAAAAGATTTTAGTTGTTAATTCAAGTTGACTGATAGCAGTTGAAAAGAAGTAAAAATTCTGTTTAGATATCTGTTTTAATGAAATTATTTATTCATTTTTTGCATCCGCGCATAGTTCATCGATGCGATGATAAAACCGAAAACCAGTAAAAATGTGCCCAGCCATAGAATATTAATAAAAGGTTTTACCGACACTTCCACTGCCAGAAGTTCTTTACCGGCGCTTATCGTATTTTGATCCGCTTTTGTAATGCCTAATTGTATTGATCCATCTTCAATATTAATGCCCAGTATAAATACTTTGCGGTTAGATCCGGGTATAACAGCAGGCTTTGGCTGGCTTTCGTTCCCGATAATCTCTAATGCCGGTTTTATCGTACCAAGCCTGTTCCCTATGGCATCCTTGATATCGATGATTGCCGCTACATAAATATTGCTGTCGTTCATACTATGTGCATTCATATCATAACCGGAAAAGAAGAAGTGCAAATTTTCAAATATGTGTGATTGCGATTTATGTAATGTCAATTCTTTCATTTCTGGTAAATTCTGCTCCGCCGGTATAATCTGGATGGGTGATATATATAAATCCTGTAAAAGTGTATTTTTAACAGATGGCGCTACCATATAAGCGCGGCTGTAATCACTCCAGTAAAACTTAGCGAAGGTTGGTGCATTATCCACAGCAATTTCTACTTTATCCTTGCCGTCCGCTGAGGCTTGTTTCCCCTCATAGCGGATATCGTATCCCAAAATGTTAATCTCAGTGTCTAATGGCAGTGTGATTTTTTCTGATCGGTCATAGACCGATGATGTAATAATACCAATCATCATTAATCCAATGCCCACATGCGCCAAATAACCGCCAAAGCTGAAGTTCCGTTTCCAGATCATTCGTAATACAATTTCTCCATTGATAAAAATTACAAAAACAGCAGCAGTAGCGATCAGCAGCGGCATCAAATCGCGCATCCCCATCAAATAAAATATCACACCTACGCTGAGACTCAGAATACTATGCAGCCACACACCTTTTATTTTATCTCCGCTTTTTGACCGCCATCTCAATACGGGAGTAATGGCAATCAATAAAGCCATCATAATGCCAATTGGTCCGGCAATAGCATTATAATAATCAATGGATACATTGGATGCTTCGCCAAACACACTTGTTATCAAAGGTGAGGAGGTGCCAATAAATGTAAATGCCGCTAAAATCAAAAACAGAATGATACCAAAAAGCAAAAAGGTTTCGCGGGTAAATAATTCTGTTTGTACTTTTTCACCTTTAACTTCATTGGCGCGGTAAACAAAAAATAATAATCCCATAAACAGAAAAAATAATACGAAAGCCAGCAGATAAACGCTTAATTCTGATTCGCCGAATGAATGCACTGAGAAATCGGTAAGAATCCCGCTGCGTGTTAAAAAACTGCCATAGAGCACCAGCACAAAAGTAGTAAGCGCCAGAGCAATATTAGTTTTTTTTAAACCGCCCTGCTTCCGCTGAATAACTAATCCATGTATAAGTGCCAGTGATATAATCCAAGGAATAAACGAACTGTTCTCCACCGGATCCCAGGCCCAGTAACCGCCCCAGCCTAAAGTTGTGTAAGCCCAATACCCTCCAAGAATAATTCCGGTTCCCAATGATAATCCAACAAAAAGAGCATAGGGATAGACACTTTTTATCCAGTTATTATAATTCCGCTTAACCAAAGCAGCCATGGCAAAAGCAAACAAGATCATTGTTGACGAATAACCGGCAAATAGTATGGGCGGATGGATGGTCATCCAGGGATCCTGCAGGAGCGGATTTAATCCGTTGCCATCCATAGGCGTCAAGCCCGGCCTAAACGCTGCGGGATTGATTTCCCAGACAAAAGTAAACGGATTACGCTTAATTAGGATCATCACAATAAAGGCCTGAACCAACAGCATGAAACTCATCACAAGCGATTCATCTTTTAGACGATTCCGGATAATAACCAGCCCATAAATAGAACCCAGTATAGTCCAAAGCAGAAATGTGCCTTCCTGTCCGGCCCAGAAGGTAGAGATCAAGTAGTATAGAGGTAAATCGCGGGATGAATAACTGAACACATAAATCCATTCAAAACGATGGTTCAGAATACCCCACATGAGTATGGCGGATTGAAAAAAAATCAGAATCACCGACACATAAAAACTATGCCTTGCAAAGGATAACAGGGATTCATCCGAATACCGGTAATGCAGATAATATGAAGTAACGCTGAGAATTAACGCGATAAATGTAATCGCTGTGGCGGCGACGCCAAAGATCATACCGGCGTACCTTCTTCCTGATACTTGGAAGGACACTTAATTAACAATTCTTTAGCAACAAATACACCGCCGGCATATTTACCGACACATACCACATGAGTTGCCTGATCAAAATTACCCGGTTTGGCGCCGTCGTAGGTTACTTTTAATATCTCACCCTGCTCATCTTTTATTTCAAAGGTGAACAGGTTTTTAGCCGTATCAAAATAGCCGTTATCAAGCCGTTCGCCTTTGACCTGAACCATTTTGCCGCTCTGTTTGGCTTCAGCTATAGAGACATAAGGCGTCAGGGTAGATTTAAACGAGATGCCCGCCCAGACAGTGAAGGCGACAATGATTATTCCACCGATAATATATTTTTTACGCATTTTTAGCGATCCTCTTTTCCAAATTTACTATTATCTTGTCATCCTGAACGCAGTGAAGTATCTAAGATATTAATAGATTCTTCTCCCGATTTTCAAACTATCGGGCTCAGAATGACCCTGTTTCTTACTTTTCCAGTTGTCCGATTTTATTTTTCAGCTCATCGATTTTTTTATTGGTAAAAAATGTATAACCAAACAAACCGGTCCAGACAATCAGATTTATTATTAGAACGATATAAATCGCTTCCATTATTTCTCCAGGGCTTTAATTCTTAATTTAAGTTTTATCAGATCAAATTTCATTTTTACCATCCAAACAAACAAGGCTGTAAATCCGGCCAACGATGAT
>JAFGKZ010000020.1 GCA_016928315.1 Calditrichaceae bacterium | reverse complement strand
TTAACCATGCTCACTTCTGTGGGCAGAGTTTTAGCAACCTTTTCTGCTTCGGCTACGCTGAATGCAACACTGCCCTCGGGCACAGGCACGCTATACCGCTTAAGAATCTGTTTTGCCTGGTATTCATGTATCTTCATTTTTATTTTCTCCGAATATATGCATATTTTAATGCAATATTGATCAAACAGCCGTTAAGAAATATACACATTTATACAAATCATGTAAAACAATTTAAAACCGCAATTTATACTATTTTGATATTATTCGTGTACCTGCATTTCCATGTAAAGCTTGTTCCGTTTTTTCGATGGATGTAATGATAACTTCTTCCCCGCCGCTATCGAGAAAATTGATCGCAGCTTTGATTTTCGGCCCCATACTGCCTTTGGGAAATTCATTGGCATCCAGATATTTTTTAGCTTCTTCTATGCTTAAGGAATCCAGATTTACTTGATCAGGCGTACCAAATTTTAACGCAACTTTGTCCACACCGGTAACAATAATAAGCATTTGTGCATGAATTTCATTTGCTAAAACAGCCGAAGCTAAATCTTTATCGATAACAGCATCCACACCTTCCAGCCAGCCCCGATGGTCATAATACACAGGAATACCGCCTCCGCCGCCGGCAACAACCACAATGCCCTGATCGACCAGCTGCTTAATCACATTTTTCTCTACAACACCGATGGGCATCGGTGACGGGACTACCCTTCGGTATCCGCGACCTTTATCTTCGCGCATAATCCAGCCGCGTTTACTCTCTAGCTCAGCGACCTGTTCTGCCTTAAAAAACGGCCCGACAAATTTACTCGGATTCTGGATTGATGGATCATTTTGATCTACCAGAACCTGCGTGAGCATAGTAATCACTTGACGCTGCACGCCTCTATCATGCATTTTATTCTGCAGACATTGCTCAATCATATAGCCCATACCGCCTTCCAAATCGGCTACTATGATGCCCAATGGTAAAGGCGGTACAAGATGACGCGTTTCTTCCACGCGGATGAGCGCATTTCCAACCTGTGGACCATTGCCATGGGTAATAACCATATGATAATTCATTTCCAGAAGTTCAATGATCGGTTCCAAACTGCGCCGGGTATTTTCAAATTGCCGGGGAATGTTATCCTCTTCAATTTCCCTGGTTATTGCATTGCCGCCCAAAGCAACGACTATTGTTTTATTCATACGATTTGCTCCAAAACAAAAAAAGAGTTCCCACTGAAGACAATGAAAACTCAGTTTTGTTTTAAAATAGACTAAAAAAACTTCTTTAACACATCAGTTAAATCCGGCTTGCCGATTTCCTGTAATTCATAAGTCACTCTCAGCGCTGGTTTATCAATGTTAATGAGCTTTCTTAAATCGATAGGCGTGCCGATAATAACCAAATCACAATCGGTTTTATTGATCGTTGCTTCTAAATCTTTAATTTGCTTCTTCCCGTAGCCCATGGCAGGCAACAGAGAACCAATCCCGCTATATTTTTTGAATGTTTCAGTAATGGTACCAACCGTATATGGACGCGGATCAACAATTTCCGCTGCGCCAAATTTTTCAGCTGCCACAACGCCGGCGCCAAAAGTCATTTCGCCGTGCGTTAAGGTTGGGCCGTCTTCCACAACCAGGACGCGTTTGCCTTTGATCGAAGCGTAATCATCCACAAAAATAGGCGAAGCGCCGTCAATGACTACTGCATTCGGGTTAACCGTATGAATATTCTCACGGACATGCAGGATATCTTCCGCATCAGCTGAATCGATTTTATTGATTAATACAACATCTGCGGCACGTAAATTGGCTTCACCGGGAAAATAGAATAATTCATCACCGGGACGGAGAGGATCGACAATAGTAATTAAAAGATCGGTTTTATAAAATGCCAAATCATTATTGCCGCCGTCCCATAGAATAACATCCGCTTCCTTTTCCGCTTCCCTTAAAATAGCTTCATAATCAACGCCGGCATAGATTACCGATCCTGACATGATATGTGGTTCGTATTCTTCCCGCTCTTCTATGGTACAGTTGTATTTATCCAAATCGGATAAGTCTGCATAACGCTGTACCTTTTGCTCAACTAAATTGCCATACGGCATCGGATGACGAATAGAAACAACTTTTTTACCGGCATCCTTTAAAATTTGCACCACCCGTCGTGTGGTCTGACTCTTTCCACATCCTGTTCTGACAGCACAAACGCCAATAACTGGTTTTGTACTTTTGATTTGGGTAGAATTTGTACCAAGCATTGTAAAATTAGATCCTGCAGCATTAACCATTGCAGCACGGCTCATCACATAATCGTATGGCACATCGCTGTATGAAAAGAATACGTCATCAATATTATTCTTTTTAATAAGATTCACTAATTCTGCTTCATCGTAAATATGAATCCCATTAGGATATAATTTTCCGGCCAATTCTGCCGGATATTTTCGTCCATCGATATCCGGAATTTGTGTGGCTGTAAATGCGACTACCTCATAAGAATCATTATCCCGAAAAAATGTATTAAAATTATGGAAATCCCGACCCGCTGCTCCCATAATTATTGCTCGTTTGCGCTGCATGCATCCTCCATATATGTTTTCTTCGTAAGAATTATACCTTGATTTAATTCTCAGTATTTTTTTGATACTTAATAAATTCAATATTATTAGAATCTTATAATTTGATTCCAAATTGGAATTTAACTTAGAGAAACAGCAAAATCAAACAAATAATTCGTTTTTTTGATTGGCTTAACTTATTGTTTATATGTGATTTAAATTACTCTATTTTATATATACAATACGATTTATAATTATGCCATTTTAGGTTAACTTATTAATTAACAAGAAGTTAAGATATTTTTGACAATTTAGATGAAGGAGTGCAGTATATTTTACATTCAACTATTAAAAATCACTTTGGCCGGATCGCATTCTTCAACAAATAGCCGTTAAATCCTTCAGCAACATTTCCGGAACGGGCAAATTTGAATAAAGCAGCCTGGAATATTCCCTGCAAAGTTGATTGAATCAATAGTAGTATTAAAAAATAAAGCATAGAAATAATCAATATAAAAATTATAATGAATGATTCTCCTGACATAACAGCTAAAAATGACAATCCAAAAGCTGGAATCATAAGTAATAAGAATATTAATCCAAAACTGAAATTAGTAATTAATTGCTCGCCCCAGGTTTTTCGTAAAAGATGAGCAGATTCTTTTAATGCATCAATCGGTCCGCGCTTATCAACCACCATGACCGGTATTACAAGAAAACTCGTAACCGTCCAGGCAAATCCCAGTACTCCGGCAATGATTCGGCCTAATAAGCCTGCCCGTTCTTCAATGATTCGTAAAAGCATACCCACACCTGATGCTACAAGAGCCCAGCGGATTATAAGCGGCAGACGTTTAAGCGCTAATCGGATTCCATCTTTTACCGTTGGATCACCGCCATTCATGCGTATCGTGGCACAGATAATCACCGCTGAATTAAAAAATATGACCACAAAGTAATTACAAAAATAAAATAGAAAGACAACAACATACTGTACGAGTTGATTCTCAGAAGATACCATATCGTTAAACAGTGCGCCATCATCAAAGAAAAATAAGGGCGCGGCAAAGGAAAACATCACTAAAATACTGGCGATACCCGAGAATAAGGGAAATAATAACATCTCTTTATCGAGCATTAAAATTTTCCAGGACGCTTTCATCAATTCCCATGAATTTGATAATTTACCCATTTATAAACCTTTCAAAAATGAATGATTGACAAAGTGGTATTACAGTATTTTCTTTAATCGAAAAGATATACTTTTATGTTAGAAATAAGATAAGTTATAAGCCATTTGTGAAAAAAGCTGAAAAATAAAAATGCCGGGTGATAAGTCCGGCATTAAACAGTGAAATCAATGACAGTAATATTACTTTGTGCCAAGATAGATTGAACCGGTAACCGTACTTAGATTGCACATAACATCTCCATTGCCAATGGTTCCTCTAATTTTACTTCTCTTTTTTACGCGTACCTTATTAAACTCGTAATCAATATCAACGCCACCCGTGACTGCAGAAGCATCAACATCTGCTGAAAGATCTGCCGGTGCATATATTTTAATGCCACCTGTAACCGCTTCAGCAGTAATTTCACCATCTTTGGGGATATCCTGTATATATAATTTAATACTGCCTGTAACAACATTGGCTTCAATGATGCGGGCGCTGATTTCAGCGTTGATGGATCCTGTAGTACTATGTGTGGTAATTTCATCAACAAAATGAATTTTTTGAACATCCACAGAACCCGTTACAGTTTTAGCTTCAATCAGGTTAAATTTTTCCGGAACAAAAATATCATAATCTACTTCACATTTTTTACAGCGCCATGGTAAATCAGTTACGATATGTAAGGCATCTCCACGTTGATCGATATCAACATCAATGTCTTCAAGATCATCTTCGTATTGTGCTTTCTTTGTATAGGTGACTTCAACAAAATCCTTATCCCAGCCGGTAATATTTATTCTACCAGTAATATTGCTGACTTCCAGTTCTTTGATTCTCTCAAACTTAAGTGTTTCCTGTTTACTTTCACCTGCGGAAAGCATGAGAAAAGACATTAACAGAAAAAACATGATCGAGATGGTTTTATAGTTCTTTTTCAAAACAAACCTCCTTTTTTTAAATAATTAAATATGAATGACCAGTTAAAATTTTATGATCAGAAATAGAAGCGCTGCTACCATTTTTACATTTATATGATAGCATAATCCTTCAAT
>JAFGKZ010000256.1 GCA_016928315.1 Calditrichaceae bacterium | reverse complement strand
TATTGTTTACCATTGATAATACAGCCTTGTAAAAGATCATAGGCGTCCACTTCATACCAGGAATATACCCAGCCGATACTGTCTACTAAAATAGCATTTGAGAATTCAAGTGCGTCATCGGGATAGTTTTCAGGATTCTCGCTTATAAAGTATACATATTCCTTGTATAAACGTTCTTTACCAAAAAAGTAACCTGTACCAACATCTTTTACTATTCCGTAAAAAACTCCTGATTCAATGGAACCAGAATAATAAATATCGCCCATATCAGCTTCAAGTTTGTAATCTAACCACAAATTATCGCCATTATCATAATCCCAAACCTGGTTTAATGTATCAGCTATATAATGTTCGGTAAAACGATAATTATCCCGCAGAGTATTTTCAAAAAATATATGATGGCTGGAGTCAGAATCAACCGAGTCTTTTACTACTGTTTTGGTACAATATCTGCCCCAATCGTCTTTGTATTGCCAAACATCGCCAACATGATATGGAAATAAATTTGCCGGATTTTGGCTAAATGCAAAAACAGGGATAAAAAATAAAAGGTATATTGATTTCATTTGTTTACGCTCAAAAATTAATATCGCAAAGTTATTGTGAGAAAGTCGATCGCAAAAACTGAGTTTTTTATAATTGATATACGTAAATTACTTTATTTTGAACGACATCATGTTTTAAATACAGCTTTGTATTTACTTTTCCATAAGAATGGCAGTCTAAATTCCCTGTTTTGCAGAAATCCTTTTAAAGATGGAAAAGTATAATCTATTTTTCACAACGTGGCAAGAATTATTTTAAATTTTGTAAATAATTTATATAGGTATCTTTTAGACATGTAAATATTGCTATTTAGAATTTGTTTGAGTCTTGTATTTTGGAATTTGGATTTTATACATCCAGGTGTCCGCCTCCTGCGATGCGCACATATAAAAAAAGGGAGCCGAACTCCCTTTTATGTAAAGAATATTAAAGATTACGGGTTCTGTAGAGCATTCCAGGCCAGAATACCGCCCAACAGGTTCACAGCATTATAACCATATTCAAGCAGAAGGCGGGTTCCGGCTATGCTGCGATTGCCGCTGCGGCAATAGACAATAATTTCCTTGTCTTTATATTGCTCCAGTTCGGCAATTCGCGATTCCAATTCATTCAGCGGAATAAGCATGGATCCATCCAATCGGCCCTGCGGGCCATTGTACTCGCCTTCGGTGCGGATATCCAGCAAGAACAGATTTGAATCAGCCTGAAATTTGGTCTGCAGTTGTTCAACAGTCATTGAAGGCAAATCTTTGTCTCCGGCATTACAGGATACTATTAAACTGAATACTATAATTAAGCCTAAAATATATTTTAGGTACATAACGTTCCTTAAGTTAATCCGTTTAACATACTGAACTATTTATTCACAAATTTAATTTCATCATTCTCGGCCTTGATCTGAATTTTACTTCCGGGCGATAATTTTCCTGCAATCAGTTCTTTGGCCAGTTCATTTACGATTTCCTTCTGCATTAACCGTTTCAATGGCCGCGCCCCAAAAGCGGGATCGTATCCGCGTTTAACAATCAATTCCAACGCGCTGTTTTCCAGCAATGTATGGATCCCTTTTTCATCCAGCATCTTTTGAATACGGCTAAACTGCAATCGTACAATATCTTTCAGCGCTTTCGAATCCAGAGGATGGAAAACAATAATATCATCAATCCGGTTTAAAAATTCCGGACGCAGGTTTTGTTTCAGTAAATCCATCACATTGGCCTTTATCTCTTCATAAGCTTTTTCAGCTTCGGTATCGTTCAGGCTTTCCGATCGCTCGCGTATATATGCCGCTCCGAGATTCGACGTCATTATTATGATAGCATTCTTAAAATTAACCGCCCGGCCTTTATTATCGGTCAGACGGCCGTCATCCAGCACCTGTAAAAGAATATTGAACACTTCGGGATGGGCTTTTTCAATTTCATCCAAAAGAACAACCGAATAGGGTTTACGCCGCACCTGTTCGGTAAGCTGACCTCCCTCTTCATAACCCACATATCCCGGCGGCGATCCAATCAGTCGCGAGACCGAATGCCGTTCCATATATTCGGACATATCGATACGCACCATAGCCGATTCATCATCAAATAAGAACTCGGCTAGTGCCCGGGCTAATTCTGTTTTACCTACACCTGTTGATCCCAGAAATATAAATGAGCCAATGGGTTTATTCTGATCGCTCAAACCCGCCCGTGACCGGCGCACGGCGTCAGAGACCGCTTCAATAGCTTCCTTCTGGCCGATTACACGCTGACTAATACGCTCTTCCATTTTCAGCAGTTTATCTTTTTCACTTTCCAGCATCCGGTTTAAAGGGATGCCGGTCCAGCGTGAAACAATTTCTGCAATATCTTCTTCATCCACTTCTTCTTTCAGCATTTTTTTATCCGTCTGAAGTTCATGCAGATACTTATTCTTTTGAGCCAGTTCTTCTTCTGTTTTCGGGATCAGGCTATAGCGTATCTCCGCTACACGATTCAGATCGCCCTCCCTTTCCAGCTTCTCCATCTCGGTCTTATATTCATCGATTTTTGTTTTAGATTGACGGATCGCCTGAATCGCCTCCTTTTCCGCCTGCCAGTGGGTGCGAAGTTCCTGGGCGGTTTCTTTAAGATTGGCTATCTCTTTCCGGACACTATCCAGCCTTTCCTTCGATTTGTTATCTTTTTCTTTTTTCAAGGCAACAGTTTCAATTTCCAGCTGCTTGATACGCCGTTCGATATCGTCCATTTCTTCGGGCATGGAATCAATTTCTATACGCAATTTGGAAGCCGCTTCATCGATAAGGTCAATTGCTTTATCCGGCAAAAACCGATCGGATATATAACGATCGGAAAGCACGGCTGCTGAAACTAAAGCCGTATCCTGAATACGCACGCCGTGATGCACTTCATATTTTTCCTTGAGGCCGCGCAGAATGGAAATAGTCTCATCAACGCCGGGCTCATCCACCATAACCGGCTGAAAACGGCGTTCCAGGGCTGCATCTTTTTCCACATGTTTTCGATATTCATCCAAAGTAGTCGCGCCGACCATGTGGAGTTCACCGCGGGCCAGCGGCGGTTTAATCATATTGGAGGCGTCAACAGCGCCTTCGGCCGCGCCAGCCCCGACAATCGTATGCATCTCATCAATAAAAAGAATGATCCGGCCATCCGATTCTATAACTTCTTTTAAAACCGCTTTAAGGCGTTCCTCAAATTCGCCGCGAAACTTAGCTCCGGCTATCAGCGATCCCATATCCAGAGCAATTATTTTTTTATCCTTTAAATTTTCCGGCACGTCGCCGCTGGTAATGCGATGGGCTAAACCTTCTACCACGGCTGTTTTCCCAACGCCCGGTTCGCCAATCAATACCGGATTGTTTTTAGTCCTGCGGGAAAGCACCTGCAGTACGCGGCGGATTTCATCGTCACGCCCGATCACCGGATCCAGCTTACCCCTTTTTGCCAGATCGGTCAGATCACGGCCATAACGTTCCAGCGCCTGGTATTTAGCCTCGGGATTCTGATCGGTAACGCGCTGATTACCGCGGATTTCCTGCAGTGATTTTAAAATCATGTCCTTCGTCAATCCGAACGAATGCAGAATTTCCGCCGACTTCCCTTTCTTTTCGCTGCTCATGGCAAGAAGTAAATGTTCGCTGCTGATGAATTCATCTTTTAAAGCCCGGGCTTCTTTCCATGCATCATTCAACATAGTCTGACTGCGAGGACTCAAATAAGCCTGACCTGTTCCGCCGCCATATACTTTGGGAATGGTTTTCAGGTAATCTTCAAGTTTTCCCTTTAGTTGATCTACCGGCACGCCGAATCGTTTGATGGTGGCTGTAACAACTCCATCCGGATCGGAAATCAGGGCATACAGGATATGCTCCGGTTCAATTTGCTGATGGTTGTATTCCTGCGCCAGCTGATTCGCCTCCGCCAGCGCTTCCTGTGTTTTTATGGTTAGTTTTTCGAAATTCATTGTAATCTCCTTTCAATGCCGCATAAGAAATGCAATTACAATGCCATTAAGAAATACAATAATAAAAGTAGGTTATATCTATAAATAACAGCGGGTTATAAAAATGAAGGCTATTTTAAAACAGTGAGACAATCTGACAGTTGAGACAGGCAAAACTACGGTTTGGGTTCGTCCTCCTTGTTATCTAATCCTTTTTTGAATTCTTTAATACTCGATCCCAGGCCTTTGGCCAGTTCAGGTAATTTACGGGCGCCGAACAACAAAACTATAATCCCGGCAATGATTAAAATTTCAGTCAATCCAAAATGCATATACTTCCGCCTTTCAAATTAGTTGGATTAAATTATCACCATTCCGGGCCTGACGCAAATTATATTATAAATCCAAATTATCTAACTTGATTAATTCACAAATTTTGCTCGCAAAGCCGCTAAGTTGCGAAGAAATATTTATTTATAAGTTACTCTGTTTAAAATACTAATAAAATATTTAAGGTGTGCTTTATTTATCTAAATATTTAAAATACATAAACTTATTTCTTGGCGTCTTAGCGAGAAATGAATAATTCAGGCTAACTAAAATAGCTCATCTGAACCACAGGCAATTGCCGAATTGGCCTGAGTGATAATTTATATCCTACTTTAAAAAAATCATTTGTTTTACTATTTTTTCACCATCAATTGATAATTCATACATGTAAGTTCCGGTTGATACTTTTTTATTTAGATCGCTTTTACCATCCCAAATGACTTTATAATTACCTGCATTTTGAGTTTCATAAATTAACATTTTTATAAGTTTACCATTCATATCAAAAATTCTAAGAACAACATTACTTCGATCAGATAACGTATATTCAATGGTTGTATTAGGATTAAACGGATTCGGATAATTTTGCTTTAATACAAAACTATCGGCTGCATCCATAGAATTTTCCATATTCGTTGGATCATATCCCAATAAAGTAAGCATTTTTTCCCCGTATCGTTTCCCCAGTTCCCTGTAACCTTCTGAATCAAAATGTGCGTTATCCTTGGCCGTACAACCGCTGGACGAAATAACATGTGCAGTAGGAATTGTATCAGGAAGCGTATTAATGATTGCATTCATGCTTGCGCAGCAGTTACCCTCCGCAGACACGAGCTCTCCGGCAAGAAGCGGAACCGAATCTGCTTCCAGTGAAAGATCATTCAGCATGTCATTATAAATCTTTTTCACATAGGATGGCCATTTTGTATCACCCGTGTTTGTCTCTCCCTGGTGCAAAAGAATCCCTTTTATCACTCCATCCTGTTGAGCTGATTGCGCAAGATCGATAAGATATTGGTATGGATTCCATTCATAATCTCTTACTTTATCGGTAAACCAGCTTTCTGTGTAGGTTGAATCATAATCCTGGTAAATATCCTTATCAAATAACCGGATATCACATCCGCCAATAGAAACATTAATGACACCGACCTTAATACTGTCCGGAAGATTTGCTACCATGGTTCTGCCAAAATAATCGGCTGGTGAAAGTCCTGACCAACACTGACAAAGTGGAGGAACTGCTTTATACCAATTAGCCTTAGTTCTTCCCAAATTAGAACAATTAAGCGCCTGGAATACCTGGAAGCGATTATCCACCGTCTTGTCCCGGGTTTCAATGGTTCCTTGTCCTTCCATATTTGACTGACCAAAGCAAAGGAAAATGTAAAAATCAGAATCCTGAGCGCTCACATTCGATGTTGACATAATTACCCCAATTAATGTGAACAATTTTATCTTTATCTTTACCCGCTTCATTATATTTACACTTAGTCGTACTAACATTGTATTCTCCAAAAAAAATTATTACACATCTAAGCCGCCTGACTTTGCGGCAGCTGCCTGATTCAGCTTAAGATGTAAGTACCAGGCCGGCTTAAGCTATGGAATATATGCATTACACGTTTTATGAATTTATAATCCTCTCAACTTCATAAATATGCATTAATGTCTGCGTTGAAGCAAAGCAGTAAAGCCTGCCCTTGTTTGCTTAAAGGTTAACTTTCTTTTTCAATCCATTCATTTAATTTGTTTTTTATATTATCAAATAACTTCAAAAGCACATTTTCGAGCTCGGTCTGATTTAAATAATTGACATCGGTATCGTGTTCCAGATAAATAACAAGATCTGTGTTAATAACTTTAGAAATCGATACACCTAAAGCATTCCCAAATTTTGTTCTCCCCATAAGAATATGAATTTGTGCATTATCAACTTGCTTTATAAAATAAACATCCTCATTCCATTCATTAGTTTTTATGCTATAATTTTTAGCTTTATTATTAATAACATAAGGATAAAAATCTAATTTTTGTATCCTTGGTAAAAATATCTCATTGATCGCTTTTTTAATATTTACTTTTCCTTTTTTAGCTTTTCGTTCAATCATATTCTTTATAAGCTGAATCTGTGGCAGAAACTCCTCATCCAGTTCAGCAGCGCGAGTCATTAGATTAATGGCTTTTTCAGGGTCGTAATTCTTTTTTGAAAATATATAACTCCAGGCTTCTTCCCTTAATTTAAAAGCTTCAGCGTATTTGGGGTCTTTGAGCTTTTTTTGAAACTCCTGATATATTTTTTCAGAGAGCTCTATGCCTTTTTTAAAATTTCCTAAATTTTTATCCTTTTTATTCATTTGATTTTAAAAGTTTATGATCCATGATAATCCGCTGCCCGGCGGCTTAGTCAAACCTGGAATGTCAAAGCTCCCTAATTGTCGGGGCAATCTGACCTGAGAGTTAATTTCTAATGTTCACTTATTTTATCTTCGGGTCAGTTGCGAACCGATTCGTTAGGCGATCATTAATATTTCATAATTATTAACTGGCCTTTAAATACAATTATTTTAATATATCTAATAAAGCGGTTCGAATAAATATCTCCATGAAAAAATCCAAAATAAAAGTATTAGTGTATCAAAAATTGCAATATATCTATATTCTTTTATGCCATTTTTA
>JAFGKZ010000255.1 GCA_016928315.1 Calditrichaceae bacterium | reverse complement strand
CTCTGTATTTAATAAAGATAAGTTTTCAAGAGTAAAATCAACAAACTCAAATCACATCAATTTTCTTGTAAAAGATAATTGCAATAATTACATAAAAAAAGTAATTTAATGACTCTTACTTCTTTTACAGTATAAAACATCAAGTATTAAGCACCTAAGAAAAAACAGGAGAGGAAATGGATCAAGATACAAGCAAAACAAATCAGGATAATGTGTCTGAATCTCAGATTGCTGTTCATTGGAAAGAGGAAGAATACATTGAACCGTCGAAAGAATTTTCCGCACAAGCGAATTTAATTGACGAACATATATTAGAAAAATACGGGGAAGAGAATTTTCCCGCTTGCTTTGAAGAATATGCAAATATGCTTGAGTGGGATGAGAAATGGCATACTGTACTTGATTCAAACAATCCTCCTTTCTTTAAATGGTTCGTAGGTGGAAAACTTAATGCAAGCTACAACTGCATAGATAGACACCTGGCAAAATATAAAAATAAAACGGCTCTCCATTTTGTCCCAGAACCTGAGGATGAACAAATAACACATATGACATACCAGGAACTTTATGTAAAGGTCAATGAGTTTGCATCCGTCCTAAAAGATTATTGCGGATTAAAAGCCGGTGATACGGTCACTCTTCATATGCCGATGATTCCGGAATTAGTTATAACAATGCTTGCATGTGCGCGATTAGGAGTAATCCATTCACAGGTATTTTCAGGATTTTCCGGTAAAGCTTGCTCCGATAGAATTGTGGATGCGAAAAGCAAATACTTAATTACAGCCGATGCTTATTATAGAGGCGGTAATTTACTGGATCATAAAGAGAAAGCCGATTTGGCTGTTAATTTTGCAAAAGAAGAAGGTCAACCAGTTGAAAAAGTTTTAATTTGGCAGAGATACCCGGGGAAATATTCAAGTCCAACACCAATTGTTGAAGGACGAGATGTATTTGTAAATGAAATAATTAAAGATCATTATCATAAAATTGTTAAGCCGGTAAGCTTAAAATCTGAGGATACCCTCTTCTTAATGTACACTTCCGGTACGACGGGCAAACCAAAAGGAGCTCAGCATTCAATCGGCGGTTATTTATCATACGTGACCGGAACTTCAAAATATATTCAGGATATTCAGCCGGAGGATGTTTACTGGTGCATGGCAGATATTGGATGGATAACCGGGCATTCATATATAGTTTATGGTCCCCTTTCTTTAGGAGCTTCGCAGGTGATTTTTGAGGGCGTACCGACATACCCGGACGCTGGCAGACCATGGAGAATTGCAGAGGAACTTGCGGTTAATATTTTTCATACTTCACCGACAGCAATTAGAGCATTGAGAAGGATCGGCGCTGATGAACCGGGAAAATATAATTATAATTTCAAGCATATGACGACTGTCGGCGAACCGATTGAACCGAACGTTTGGAGATGGTATTATGATGTTGTAGGTAAAAAGAAGGCGGTAATTGTTGATACTTGGTGGCAGACTGAAACCGGCGGATTTTTATGCTCAACAATTCCAGGTCTGCATAAAATGAAACCCGGAAGCGCGGGTCCGGGCGTACCCGGAATTTACCCGGAAATACTTGACGAAGAAGGAAATCCCCTTCCAAAAGGATCAGGCAAGGCGGGAAATATTGTGATCAGAAATCCATGGCCTGGAAGAATGCTCACCATTTGGGGTGACGATGAACGATTTGAAAGGCAATATTATCAGAGATACTGCAGAGATAAAAACAGCAAGGATTGGAGAGACTGGCCATATTTTGCGGGAGACGGAGCCGTTGAAGCGCCCGACGGTTATTTCAGAATTTTGGGAAGAATTGATGATGTAATAAACGTTGCGGGTCATAGACTGGGAACTAAAGAACTTGAGTCAGCCGCGCTAATGGTCGATGAAGTCGGTGAAGCAGCAGTTGTTCCTGTACCGGATCCGATTAAAGGAGTAAAGCCGCATATTTTTGTTTCTCTAAAACCCGGATTTGAACCCTCAAAAGAACTGGAAAAGAAAGTCTCAGATACTATCGCGTCTGAAATTGGACCGATTGCAAAACCGGGCAGAGTATGGATTGTCCCGGATATGCCAAAAACCAGATCGGGAAAAATAATGAGAAGGATATTGGGAGCAATCGCTTCGGGACAAGATACCGGCGATGTTACAACATTGGCAAATCCGCAAGTGGTTGAGGAAATTAAAAAGCTGTATTAAAAAAGGACTTTATACATGCCATACTTTGGTATGGCGTGTATAAACTATTTATTTTATTCAATAATTGAAAGATTGACCGACTTTAGCACCGAAGATCCCAAATACCCGTATGCACCTTCAACTCCAGCTTCAGGATACATTTCTATATGGTGATGATAAAAATTCTCATCGAAAGCACTAATACTAATTTCTAAATGACCCTCACTACTTAATATATTCGCATTCTCTATCACAAATGATGTATCGGTAGTTATGAAAGATAGTTCTCTTGATCCATAATAACTTGTGTCCGGCAACATAATAAGATAATCTTTTATTATTTTTCCAGTGTATCCCCAGGCAGTACTACTTTTTGTCCACTTAATCAATAATTTATTCTCAGTTTGAAGATCCTTAATATTAACTATTGAGTTAGGTGCCGGCGTTAAGATTTCAAAATCACCTGGCGTAATAGTAGAACCACTTATAATTTTACCATCAATATTTATTTTAAGCTCATAATATGTATTGGGTTGAAATATTATCGCATCATTATTTGTATAGTAATATCCTTTTGAAAAGTCGCCAGGATATGAAGGAAGCTCTTTAATTATAAAATTGTTATAAAATAATTCTCCATTAAATAACTCGATATTGGCATTATCTACAAAAAAGTCCTTTATTTTATAATTAT
>JAFGKZ010000254.1 GCA_016928315.1 Calditrichaceae bacterium | reverse complement strand
ATTTTAAAATGCTGTTGTCTGCCCTGGATGAGCATTTTAGCACTCATCTTATTGATGAACCGTTTGCTATGCATACAGCGGCCAAATCACTAAATGAGAATCAATTTCATTTTAAATTTCCGGATATTAAAGATATCTATATCAGCGGCTATGGATTATTTACACCAGCTATGTATTTACTGATTGAAAAATTAAGTAACTGGTGCGATGTTCATTTAAAACTGGAATACTCAAAAGACAATCCTGATTTATTTGCACACACTCATGCTGCCATGGAACGCTTCACCAGTATGGGCGCTGAAATTATCGATCAGGAAATTATGCAAACATTGTCCTCTTCCTTATTCAACCGGCAAATACAATCAGCGCAGAAATGCAATCAGAAAAACCGGATTAAAATTCAGGGATTAAAGCATCGCGAAGAGGAAATTGAATTTATTGCCTGGCAAATCCGACAGCTGAATTTGAAGGAAAATGTACCTCTGCATAAAATAGCGCTGACCTTTTCCAACCTGGAAAAATATGTGCCCTTAATCCGTCAAAAATTTAAAGATTTCCACATTCCTTTTAATCTGTCCACAGGGTATGCGCTGAACCAATCGCCGCTTATCCGTACATTTTTGAATTGTCTTAATTTGATAGACGGCGGTTTTGAATATAATGAGATGCTGCGATTTTTTAGTAATGCTTTCATCAATGAGCCGGCAGAATGGAATCCGCATTTATTGAGAAAAATATTTACCGAAAAACGAATTCGATACCTTTCAAAAAAACAATTAGACTGGCTGGCAGATCAAATAGAACTATCCCAGCCCTCCGATACGGACAACTATTTTAATAAAAGACATCAAATTAAACTGCTATGGCAATTAGTGCAGCCTCTTTATTCTTTTCCATTAAAAGCCGGCATCACTGAATTCCGATCAGCTTATATTCATCTGCTTAAAAAAATGAATTTATTAAACTGGTATCAGAATGAAAACAGCCTTTTAGATGAAAGAGAAAAAGAAAATGAATTTCGGGCATTCAACCGATTTATGAAATTACTGGATAAACTGACCTGGACATTAAATTATCTTCATGGTTCCGAAGAAATTACGCTTAAATATTTTAATCACTGTCTACAAATTGCGGTGAACCAGACTATTTATAATTTAAAAGAGTTACCGGATTATGGCGTTCAGGTTATGCCGCGACTGGAGATTCTCGCACTTGATTTTAATGTACTATTCGTTGGTGGACTGATCGATGGCGATTTCCCAAGAGCTTCAACCAAAGATGTATTTTTCAGTGATGCGGTTCGCGAAGAAATGAATTTACTGGCATCTGAAGAACTGCTCGATCAGGATCGTTTCATTTTTTATTCGTTGCTGGATTCGTCTGCTGAAAAAGTATTTTTAACCTATCCCAAATATCAGGATGACCGGGCTTTAACTCCCTCAACTTTTTTAATGGATTTGCAGGATGCCGCGGAAGTTGATGACTCTGACAATGTAGTGGAAGGTGAATTTTACAACCGGAAAAAACTGGAGTTAAATTTAGGATTGGAAATTCAAAAACTTTATTTGGAAAGGGCAGTGAATATTGCAAAGGATTTATTTATTCAAATGTCAGCGCAGGACGTTTTATGGCTGATGGACAAAATTAAAAATATCCGCGATCGCATTATTCCGGGGCGATTTTCACTCGTTGAAGGTAATCTAAGCGCAGTTGATACCATCAAAGAAATTCTTAAAAAACAGTATGCTTTTCGGACCTGGTCGGTTACACAGCTGGAAAGCTATGCCTTTTGTCCGATGCAGTTTTATCTGGATCGAATTTTAAAAATTGAAGATGAGCCCGAATTTGAAGAAGACATCAGCAGTTTGGAGCGGGGAATCATAATTCATGATATCCTTTTTAAGTTTTATAATGAGCTTAAAAAATTAAATACATGTCAATATCCGGCACAGCATAAAGATTTACTTTTTTCCATTGCCAAATCTGTTTTTGATCGAATGCCTTTTAAAGGATTATTTTGGGAGCTGGAACGGGATGTTTATTTTGGAACGGAAGATAATGCCGGTTTGCTAAACACTTTTGTAGAGTATGATCAGCGAAAAATAAATGAGAGTGGATTTGTGCCTGACCAGTTTGAACTTGCTTTCGGATATACCTATGGTTCTTCCAGTGATCAGGCATCCAGTTCGAAACCGGTGACGCTGAAAAATGACGCCGGGCAGATTAAAATTATAGGTAAGATTGACCGCATTGATAAGAACCAACAGGGTAATGCCCTTATTTTTGATTATAAAACCGGCGTTCAGGCTTCAAATGTAAAGGCACAGCAAATTTTAGCCGGAATGATGTTTCAGTTACCGTTGTACTTGCTGGCATATAATGTATTAAATACGGATTCCAGAGCAGTTTATGGCGGGTACTATCTGGTCAAAGATGCAGAGAATTGCAGCCGCAACGATGTTATTGCAGATAAATCGGCAGCATCGTTTATCAGTGAAAGATCGCAGGCGGCTCTGCCCAACAAAAAAATAACCGATGAAGAAGGCAAAATGTTTGCATTGGAAGAATTACTGAATCATTCTCTAAGTATCGCTATCCGGAAGACGATAGAATTACAGCAGGGTATTTTTCGTCATACCCGATTTCCGGATGAAGTGATCTGCCAGCAATACTGTGAATTCAGGAGAATATGCCAGAAGAATGTGGGGAAGCTGAAGAGTAGTTTAAAATAGAATATAATACTTATAGTACTGTCATTCTGAGCGCCAATGAAATTGGGGCGAAGTATCCTAAATTTATTGTCAGTAAGGGTTTTCAGCCACAGGCTCCCTCAAAATGACATAAACAATATGTAAGAAAATAATATGTCACAACTAACACCAGCCCAGGAACATGCCCTGGCTCTGGATAAAAATATTTCGGTAACCGCAGGCGCCGGATCAGGCAAAACCCGGATTCTGGTAGAACGTTATCTAAAAATCGTAATGCAGGATCCGCAGAATGTAAAGCGGACACTTGCTTTTACGTTTACCAACAAGGCAGCCGGGGAAATGCAGGAGCGTATTGCCCGGACGGTTAATGAACGGTTGGCCGCAGAGCAGGATCAATCAATAAAAAGAAAACTTTTTAAAATTCGTGATCAGTTAAATTCAGCAGCTATCTCCACTATCCATTCATTCTGCGCCCGAACCTTGCGTGAATTTCCCATTGAATCCGGCTTATCACCCGATTTTAATGAAATGGATGAAATGCAGCAGAGCGCGCTGCAGCAGGAAGCAATTCAAAAATCATTTGAAAAAATAAATCAAACTGATAATGTGGATGAGAAGCGTCACTGGTATTATTTATTTTCCAGATTGAGCCGCGCCGCTATTAAGGATATGCTGGCTGCCGCCCTGGGATCGCCCTGGGATATGGAATTAATCATCAACAAATGGAAAGATTTAAGTGAACAGGATTATATCGATCAATTAAACCGGGAATGGCTCAATTTGGCAAAATCAATAATCGGTGAACAGGATTACAGCCAGTTTAGCCGTCTGGTTGTTTCTATCTTGAATAATGATATAATGAATCAGAAAAATGAGAAAGGTGATCAGGTTAATCATCTTTTAACACAAACAGTTTCAATTCTTAACAGTGATGCAGCCGGGCATGAAAAATATACTGCTTTATTTGCGCTTATTGTTTACATGACGACCAATGATGCAGCGGCTTATAAAAATGCCGCCCATTTAGGCGGACAGCAAAGCTGGAGTAAACAATCAATCGGACAGTTGGTTGAATTAAGTCAATTGTCAGAAAATCCGGCTCAAAAAATTAAAGATAACCCGATCGGCTCCTGTGCATCTGAAAATGACCGAATCTGGTACCGATTGTTTAAAATATTTCTCAACCTTTATCAAAAAACATCAATTATCTATAAGCAAATAAAACAAGAAAAAAGCCTGGTTGATTTTGAAGATTTACAGGTGCTGACTCTTAAGATGCTTAACGAACAAGACCGTATCAGCGCTGTACTCCGAAACCGCTACGATCATATCCTGGTGGATGAATTTCAGGATACTAATGGTCTGCAGTGGGAGATCATCCGTCAACTGGCCACTAAAAACGATGAACTGAAAAAGGATAAAATTTTTTTGGTCGGTGATCCCAAGCAGTCGATATACGGTTTTCGTAATGCAGATATCCGCATATTTAAGCAGGTCAAAGAAATTTTTGCGAATCAGATTATTCTGAAAGATGAAACGGATTATGAAGGTAATGTTGTATTCGAGGAAAGTTTCCGGTTTCTGCCCCGATTGAATGCTTTTATAAACCATACCTTCAGCCAAATGCTTCAGGAGGATAAAAATAATCCTTTCGAAGTCGGTTATCATGCTTTGGCATCTAAACGCGAGCTGGATGGCAAGGGCTGGGTGGAACTGGCCTTGTTTCAATCTGATGCGGATACTATTCGGGTGGAGGCGGAATATCTTGCTTCTGCTATTCAGCGGATAATCAGGGGAAAGACCATCTGCTACCATTGGCTGGGTGAAGAAATACCAATGGAAGCGGCTTTCGGCGACATCGCAATTCTATTACGTTCACGTACGCATTTGCTGGAGGTGGAGCAGGCCCTGCGCCGCAAAAATATTCCGTTTATAACCGCAGGGGGTATCGGCTACTGGCAGCAGCAGGAAATTTATGATTTTAATTATCTGCTGCGGTTCATCAGTAATCCCAAAGATGATTTTGCCCTGGTGGCGGTATTGCGCTCCAAAATGTTTCTGATCCAGGACAGCGCCCTGTTCTTTTTGGCGCGTGAGGAAGGCCGCACCTGGTGGGATCGGCTGCAGGGTGAATTAAAACAGGATGGCTATTCTGAGGATGAAAAACATGCTCTGAAACTAACAAGAGCGTTAATACAAAAATGGCTGAGTTTGAGAGATCGAATTACGCTGGCGGATTTGCTGGAGCGCATTGTTGAGGACGTTAATTACCGGACTATTCTGGCAGCCCAGCTAAACGGTGATCAACTGGTGGCCAATTTAGATAAACTGATCCGGATTGCCCAGAATTTTGATGCAGCCGGATTGGGCGGTTTGCAGGCGTTTCAGGATAATATCAATACTATCATTAATAATGAAATGCGCGAAGGTGAGGCGCAGATTGCCATCGAAGACAGAGAATCAGTAAAAATTATGACCATTCACGCAGCCAAGGGATTGCAGTTTCCTATTGTCATGGTTCCATTTTTAAATGAAAAGAATGAAGGAAGATTCAAAACGGTATTCCAGGATAATGAGCAGGGTGTGGTAACAAAATTAAATTCAGGTATAATTAAACAATCGAATGATGATCATATTTTACTTAACCTGATTAAGTACCGCCAGAGGCAAAAAGATTTAGCGGAAGCCAAACGGTTATTTTATGTAGCCGCCAGCCGGGCCAGCAATTATCTCTTTTTATCTGCTGCAGCAAAGGAACCCAAAGCAGCCAGAGATTCAGCGCTGAGCTGGTTGAGTGAGCTGTTTACTAAAGACGGTATTGATGTCTGGCAAGCCGATCAGATTAGTACAAATGAATTTGAAGTTTCCATTGTCCATGAAATCGAAGGTGTTAAACAAGATGAAAATGAAATTACTGCTCTGAATGATTTGCTTAATCAACTCAAATTTAATTTAGATAAAAGTGAATCAGGAAAAAGTGAACTTCCAGACTATTTAAAGCCGTTATCGGATAT
>JAFGKZ010000253.1 GCA_016928315.1 Calditrichaceae bacterium | reverse complement strand
CTTTTTCTCCTCTGTTTTTGTTGGATAACATAACTTAAGAGTTCTAGCCCTGAAGTGTTATATTAATTTGAAAGAATTTTCGCTAGCGGCAATAATTGAATAATCATCATCGGCGCCTTTAATGGTTACAAGAAAATGCTGATCGGCATGAACATAGGGCAGTCCAAATCCACCGTACCAGTGCGAAAGAGCAGTAGCCTCGATGCTGTCATTAACCGTATTTATTTTTAATAGATCGATACCGCCAACTATTACCATTTCCGGATCAAATGGATCCACACAGAGTGTATTATCATACCATCCCTGATTGCGAAACCAGTTAGGATCACTGCCCAGATAAATCCAATTATCCCCCGCATTGTTTGATTTATAAAATCCGCTTAATCCGCCTTCCGCGTCAACGGCTGAAGCATATAGATAATTGGTATCCGCTTCTGCAATGGCAATTTCGATCCGGGCATGGTTTTCTATTTCCTCGCTGATCCGTTTCCAGGTTGCACCCATATTAGTGGATTTATAAATGCCCTTGCCATTAATGGTCAAATATTGAGAACTAAAATTTTTCGGATTGGCAATAATCTGCTGAATGCGGCCGCTGTCTGCAAAAATGGTTGTCCAGCCGTCGCCGCCATTGGTTGAGCGGAACAAACCATTGTTTGTTGCCGCCAGAACGATATTAGAATTGTCTGGGTGTACGATTATGCGATTGACGTATCGAAAATCTACATTATCCGCAGTGGAAACGAGTTGTGTCCAGGTGTCGCCGCCGTTAGTGGTTTTAAAAACACCATCGCCTATGATGGCGTCGTAATTATAAAAACCCTCGCCGGTGCCGGCGTATAAAATATCCGGCTGATCCAGGCAAATATCAATGGTGGTTGCGGATAGAACCGGCATATCATCGGTCTGGCAGGTCCAGCTTTCTCCGGCGTCCGTTGTTTTCCAGACACCGCCGCCCACAGCGCCAACCCACCAGATATCCGGGTTATCAGGATGCACTACAATCGCTCTGGAACGCCCGCCGATATTGCCGGGACCCCGTTCTACCCAAACCATATTATCCGCGGCTGATTTGAAAAGAGCAATCTGCTTTGCTTCTTTCAATGCTTTTATACGCCAGTTTCCGCTATAAGAGAAGGATTTGCCGATTTCAGAACGCAGATCGGCTTCATACTGCATAGCCTGATCCGGCCGGTCCGGGCGCTTGCCTTGTGGATGTCGTTTTTTCTCTTCTAATGTGTATGCTTTTAATAATTCGGGATTTTGTCTGGCATATTCCAGGCTGGTTTTATCCATTTTTATTTTGGTATCGCGCTCAATAATAAGGGCGATGGTTGAGACAGCGATTACAGCGGTTAAAATGATAATTATTCTTTTTTTCATGTTTTATAATCCGATCGATTTTTGTGAATTAATGTATTCAGAAATGTAATTTATATCAATGATTATCGGATAATATTCAACGGATGTTACTTAAAATTCTTTGCCAGAGTTGATAAAATATTTCGTTACTCAGTTGTCTCATTCTGCCTTCACGGGTAATAATTACCCTTGACGACTCCGAGTATGTCTCACTTTCTTTGATTCTGTATTCAAATGTAAAATAATTATCCTTTTGATCAGGCAGCCAGCTTGTCGCCCGGCCATAACGAAAATCCTGAAACAAAAAATCTTCACCATCTGGTGTAATAGTATATAGCCCTTTGCTGATGAAGATCAATTTTTGTAGGTCGGTATCTGTTTTAAGATGATGGATTAATTCATGGTTTTTAGAGAAGTATTCAAATCGGATATTTTTATCTGAATCAAACAGGGAATAAACGCCTTCATAAAAACCGTCTTCTGTTTCGATAGTGCCGGTCCATAAAATACTGTTAAAGGGCGTCGGTCTTGTATTTATGCGAGTATATTCAATTTGTTTATGAGAAAAAGAACTTATGAATGCCCGCTCAGCAATCTGTTTATTGACTACGGTGATCAACAAGTAAAATGTACTGATCCCGATACCGATCCATCCGAGTTTAACTCGCATTGGATTTTCTTTTCTCGTAAACATCGTCCATATTAATACAAAAGCAAATGGAATGGTGTATAACGGATCAATGACAAAAATGGTATTCCAGGCAACCCGATAATCAAACGGCCAGAAGACCTGCGTGCCCCAGGTTGTAAAACAATCAAGTAAAATATGAGTTGTAAGACCCAAGAAAAATAATAGACCCCAGGACTTCCAATCCAGATTTTCCTTTTTATGGATTTTTGCAATTAACCAGCCGGCTATGGGCGCCGCAATCAATGAGAAAATAAGCGAATGACTAAATCCCCGGTGAAAAACCAAATAATCGACCGCACTCATAAGACGTCCGGGAATCACATCCAGATCGGGCACAATACCGGCTACCGCTCCCCACATCGGCGCTTTATTACCAACCTTTTTCCCCAGCGTAACTTCACCAACCCCGGCGCCCAAAATAGCTTGTGTAATTGTATCCATTTAATCCTGCAATCGTTTATTTAAATTATCCGAATTTTACTTATTTAAATCAAATTTAAAATGGAATAATTCTATTAGTGCCTAAAATTAGATGTGCCTAAAATGCACTAAAGTGCTCTAAAGATATCGTTAAATTTTATAAGAAAATTGCTGCTGACTGCATACTGCCAACTGTTTTTAGTCACTTTAGTGCACTTATAAACTTTAGACAATTAATTTATTCTAAACTTTTTTATCAAACTAAATTCACTTATTTTTATTTCCATTGTAAACCTTTTTCAGACTATCCTCGTCAATGCCACTAAAAGGGAGTGAGAATGATCGAAGCCGAGAACCGGCAGCTTATTATGCGAATAAAGCAGGGTCATAAAGAGGCATTCAGAGAGCTGGTGGAAATATACAAAAAGCCGCTCTATTATTACTGCTTTCGGTTATGCCGGAATCATGCTGATGCAGAAGATTTGTCACAGGAGGTTTTTATAAAAGTGTATCAGAAAATTGAGCAGTTTCGGGAAGAAGCAAAAATACAGACATGGATATATCGGATTGCCAGTAATGCTTTTATTGATAAAAAACGAAGGAAAGTATTTGTGATTAGTGAGACTGACAGTTTTGATAGAGATACTCAAATAGATACTGAAGTAATGCAATCACATGAAAGTGAGATCACTCCTGATAGGAAAACGGAGTCATCAATCATTCAAAAGCATATCGATCGTGCTATGCAAAAGCTATCAGATAAAGAAAAGACCGTTTTTATCCTGAAACATTATGAAGGGCTGGCCATAAAGGAAATTGCCGCCATATTTAAAACATCGGATGGAACGGTGAAAAGTCATCTGTTCCGTGCGGTGCAGAAATTACAATCAGCCCTTGCTTTTTACCGAAGTGATTTGGGATTGGAGGAATCCTGATGCAATCATGTAAAAACTATAAAAAATATTTTGTTCAGGCGCTTTACACCGAATTGGATGCTGTTGTCTTAGAAAATTTGCAGAAGCATTTAGAAAAATGCACAGAGTGCCGGAAAGAATACAATCAAATGAAAAATACTATTAAACAATTGGATATAAATAATATAAAAGATCCGGGAGAAGAATACTGGGATAATTACTGGTCTAATCTCGAAAATCGTATGGTTGAAGATAGTATACAGAGAGCAAATTCAGCTGCACAAAGAAAGAATTTCTCAACGCATCCGCAAATACGTACATGGACAATCCGGATTTTGAGCGCCGCAGCAATGTTGCTGATAGGTATTGGTATCGGATATTTATATTTCGGTAATCCTGAACCAATGGATCAATCCATCAAAGGACTGACTCCTGTAAAGATGACCGCTTATCCGCAGGAAGCAGTTGATTATCTGGACCGATCCAAAATATTGTTACTAGGATTCATCAATTTTGATACGGATAATATTGATCCCACTTCCATGGATTTTTCCCGGCAGCAGCAAGTAGCTAATTCACTTATCAAACAAGCAGCTGTGCTTAAAAATGATTTAAAAGGCAGGGAAAATCAAAGAGTACTGGCCCTAATTAAGGAATTGGAAATTATTCTGTTACAAATCAGCAATTATGAAAAAGAATTTGACATCCCGGCCATAGATTTAATCAAGAGCGGTGTGGATAATAACGCTATCATGATGAAAATTAATTTGGAAGAGATTATGCGCGCATCTTCCAAAGATAATAAAACTCAAAATAAAGACATATCAAAAAAGAACATAAAGGAGTTATAAAATGGAATTATTAAAGAAATATACATTTATCCTGTTAATGGCGATGCTGTTAATGCAGATATCAATCCCATTACAAGCGGCCTCTCTTGAAGATGAAATTGATAAAAAGTATCAAAAGGCATATACATTGGTTCTTGATGAAAAATGGGAACAGGCGATTAAGGAATTTCAAAGTCTGTTGGATAAATACCCGGATAGTGACTGGGCAGATGATGCCCAGTACTGGTCATGTTTTGCTGCAGCTAAAATAGAGAAATCGCTTGAAAATGCTATTAAATGTTATGAGGATTTTGTTGAGGCTTATCCAAAGAGTAATTATCGTGATGAAGCTGAAGGTGATATGGTTCAGATTGCCAAAGAACTGGCCGAAGAGGGGAATCAATTTTATCTGCAAAAATTAGAATCGATGCAGCAAAACGAGGATGAAGAGATTGCCATGACGGCTCTTTTAGCGCTTGCCCAACGCGGGGATGAAAAAGCTCAAATGGCTGTGCAGGAAGCCTTTGAGAAAGCTAAAAATTTAAACATTAAGAAGAAAGCGCTTGTTGCATTGGGTATGATGGAATCGGAAAAGACCCTAGAAAAACTTATGGACATTGCAAAGAATGAGAAAAATATTGATTTGCGGAAAGATGCGATTTTCTGGTTGGGACAGAAAGCGAGTTCAGATAAAATCATCACTTTTATTACAGGTATCCTGAATAATGATCCGGATCGTGAAGTAAAAAAGAAAGCATTATTTTCACTTTCACAGATGGATGATAAGCGAGCAACAGCTGAGCTGTTGACCATTGCCGAAAAAAATAAAGATGCGGAAATCCGAAAGGATGCTATTTTCTGGTTGAGTCAGAATAGCGATTCCGATGAGGTTATTAAAGCATTGGAAAATTATGCCCTTAATGATCCTGATATCGAAGTACGAAAAAAGGCCGTATTCTCTTTATCACAGGTTGATAACTCCAAAGGCATCCCCAGCATTTTAAAAATTGCAAAAAATGGCAAGGAAACGGAGTTAAGAGAAAATGCCATATTCTGGCTGAGTCAGGCAGAAAATCCTGATATGGTGTTACCTGATCTCAAGGAATTTGCTTTAAATGATAGTGATCTTAAGATACAAAAGAAAGCATTATTTTCAATCTCACAGGTTGACAGCAAGGAAGCTGAAGAATTTCTGTTTGACATAGCAAAAAATCATAAAAATATAGATATGCGACAGGATGCTATTTTTTGGCTTGGACAGGCTGCCAAAAGTGAAAAAGTAATTAATCAATTGAAAGATTTTGTGCTGAATGATAAAAGTCCTGAAATACAGGAAAAAGCCCTTTTTGCGATCAGCCAGTTGGAAGATAATCAGGGTGTTCCAATCTTAATAGATATTGCTAAAAACCATAAAGACACTCGTCTGCGTAAAAAAGCTATTTTCTGGCTGGGCCAAAGTGATGACGAACGGGCAGCTGAGGCGCTGGAAGATATTTTATATAAGGAATAAAAGAATAACCCACCCCTCAATCCCCTCCCTGTTTACAGGGAGGGTTTAGGGGAGGGAAACAGATTATGACGACTAAACAATTAGCGATGCAGATTTCAAGAGAATTAAGGAAAAATCAAACAACTGCGGAAAAAGTCTTCTGGATGAAAATACGAAACAAGCAGATACGAGGATATAAATTTTTACGGCAGCATCCTATATTTTATCATTGGCAAGGAAAAGAAAAGTTCTTCATCGCTGATTTTTATTGTAAAGAGTTAAAACTTGTTGTTGAGATTGATGGTGGTGTTCATATAGAACAGAAAGATTATGATAGGATTAGAAGTGAAGTGTTTGAAATACAGAGAGAATTAAGAGTTATGCGATTTAGTAATAAAGATATTTTAAATAATATTAAAAAAGTATTAGAAGAATTATATGCCATAATATGACCCTCCCCGAACCCCTCCCTGTTCACAGGGAGGGGAATAAAAGGGGTGGGTACTTTAAAGAAAGGAAGAACCATGAATACATATAGAAACCCATCATTACTCTTTACAATCACAACTGTTATCATTTTAATATTTCAAAACCTGCTTGCACAAAAACTAATCAAATTTGATAATACATCAATCAGTTTTGACAAACGCTGGGAAGAGGCGATTAATAAAATTGATAATGAATCTGTCTGGATTGGTTATTCTATTAAACGTTTAATGAGTGAGCACAGTTATATTGGAAATTCAAATGCGGATGAGAGTCGGCCATCTCTGCAGGATGTCATTGATGGGAAGGTTGATATCCGATCAACGATTGGACGGGGTGAAGAAGACAGACATTTCTACTGGAATGACGAAGAAAGTATCGAAAAAGTATTAAAAGATATCGGTATCCTTATACAAGTGAATAAAGATAAAACCATTAGCTCAGTAAAACTGAATAGTTTATCCTTACCATTTGATCTGAATGGGATTTCATTATACTGGTTGGGGGAGGCAAAGTATGATGAAAGTGTTGCTTTATTAAAAAAATTATTCGGTAAAGTAAATGACACAGAAATAAAAGAAGATCTGATTACGGCTGTGGGTATTCATGAAAACAGCTCAACCGGCTATGGTTTCTTAGAGGATATTATCTTCAGTAAAGAAGATAATGATGTCAGAGAACAGGCTGTTTTTTGGATTGCTCAGCACGATAATTCAAAGGTTCTGGAGTTGATGAAAAAAGTGGCTAATGAGGACAATTCAGAAGATGTGCGTGAAAAGGCTATATTTGGTTTATATATGATTAATACCGATGAATCAACTGATGAGATCATTGAATTGGCCCGGAATTCAAAATGGATGCATATTCGAAAACAGGCCATCTTTTGGCTGGGTCAGACAGCCAGTAAAAAAGCAATTAGCGTCCTTAATGATGCGGTGTATGATGATGAAGAAACTGAAATTCAAAATCAGGCAGTCTTCGCACTCTCACAATTAAAGAAGGATGAAAGTATTCCCAGCTTGATAAAGGTTGCAAAAACACATCCAAATCCGGAAGTCCGAAAAAAAGCTATCTTTTGGCTTGGGCAAACAGAGGATGATCGTGCGCTGGATGCGATCATCAGTTTTCTAAAGGATTAGAAAAACTAAGCTAGGACACAGAGAGTAAAATATTATTAAAGAGACTCGGTGTTCTCTGTGGCAAGGTGTTTTAAAGTTTAGAAACGAGAATTGATTTTAAGTTTTTGGCTGGTTCATAATTTGTTTCCAGCTCAAGAGCTTTATCGCAGTCTTCAATGGCTTTACCATAATCCTGCAGATCATAATAAACAAGCGCCCGCTGATGCAGAGTTTCATGCTGGTATTCGTCAATATCGAGAGACTGGTTTAAATCTTCAATAGCATAACTAAATTGTTTAATCATCCGGTAAGCTAATCCGCGGTTATTTAAAATCCGCGTATTTTTTGGATTGTATTCCAGCGCCCGGCTGAAATCCTTTAACGATTTGGCATATTCCGATAATGAGAAATAAGCCATGCCCCGGTGATTGTAAATAATCGATCGGACATGAGACTTTGGTTTCATGCGCAGAATGCTGGTATATATTTCGATAGCGGCTTCAAAATTATTATTACTGTGTTCTTCCAGGGCGTCAAACAGTAATCGTTCCAGTTCACTTTTTGGTTTTATGGGAATATTTTTATATACCTGTTGTGTCTCCTCAATATCTGCAAAACTTGGATCCATAATAAAAATATCGGAAGGTATTTCTATTTTCTCTTCAATGGAGGTCCGGCATTTTTGCCGGCGCGATTCAATCTCTTTTTGATAATCACGAATTTCCTGAAAAATGATATCTGACAAAGTTAATGAGGCATTTAGCGATGCCAGCTTTCTTTTAATGGATTCATTCAGTAATGAAAAATTTGCTTTATAAATCAGTTCATGTTCTACCTCAGCCCAGGCCTCCTGCAGGATGGTGCGCAGCTGGATTTCGCAGACTTTTCTTGTATGCGGTAAATTTCCACTATCAAATTCATCTTCGATGTCAATCAGCAAATGAATAGAATCATAACTGAATTCCCTGAAGGAATTTTTCTCTCCTTTACGCTCGACTTCAAGAATGATAAAATTGTCAGCAATAATTTGTTCGACCTGACTTAAATCTTCCAAAAACGGACAAATGACCCGGATGCCGATGAAATCATTAATGGCAACCGGTTTGTTACCACCGTTACGCAGGTGAGACATTTTATTGAAAAAACTATTAAAAGATTTTAAACGATACTTTATAGTTGTTTCTATATTGGTGTGAATAAGCAGCCGGTTTATTTTACGTACAGTTTTACGTAATATATTTTCGTATTGCGGGCGATATCGATCGTATAAAAGGTTTAATTTCTGGCGTTCAGGTATCTCAATGGGCTTAGCCCGGGTTTCAAACATTAAATAGTTCCAATTCTAGTCTATATGTTTTAAATCGGTTGAATCGATACATAGTTTAATTCACCGATAAGGTTTACTCTATTATATATGAATTTAATTTTCGGAATATTCCAATTTACCGATTTTAACTCAAAAATGAAAAAGGAGTTCAATAAATATTTTAATACATCAGAATTGCTTAAGTCATTTATTTACAGTACATTGTATCAATCTATCCTGCCAAAAATTTAATCTGGGAAAAAATTATGAAAATTTTGCTTGTTTACAATTTATTTGCCGGACATAAAAAGGCTCAGAAAATATTGCCGGAAATACAGAATTTATTTTCACAAAAAAATATTGATATCGAAATACAGTATACCAAATCACCGGGATATGGGGTCGATATTGTTAAAGCGGCTGATTTCTCAAAATATAATGGGATAGTTGCAGCTGGTGGCGACGGGACTTTGTTTGAAGTAATTAACGGTTATTATCAAAATAAATCTGAAAAACGTAATCCAATTGGAATTATACCCATCGGAACCGGCAATGCTTTTTCCCGTGATCTTGGTATCGAAATCGGTGACTGGCAAAAAGCTGTAGAAATAATTGCGGGTGGTCAAACCAGGAAATTCGATGTTGGTAAATATAGTTGCGATGGTAAAACCTATTACTATTTAAATATTCTTGGATTTGGTTTTGTAGCGGATGTAAGTGAAACGGCCAAAGGATTAAAAATGTTTGGCAATATGGCTTATATTTTGGGTGTGTTCAGACAATTGTTAACATTAAGTTCCTTTGAAATGACAATAGAGATCGATGGACAAGTATTGGAACGGGAAAACATCTTTACCGAGATTTCAAATACCCGTTATACCGGGGCTACATTTTTAATGGCGCCCAATGCTAAAATTGATGACGGCCTTTTAGATGTCACTTTGTTAAATAAATGTAACCGCCGACGAATATTAAAACTCTTTCCGACCATTTTCAAAGGTGAGCATATCAACTATCCTGAAGTAGAATCATTTCAGGCAAAAAAAATAAAAGTCCAGACAAATATTCCAAAAATACTTACACCCGATGGCGAGGTATTTGGATTCACACCGATTGAGGTGGAATGTCTTAAACAGGATATCGAAGTATTTTGTGAATAAGGCTTATGGAATAAAATATTACCCTCATAAGCCTTAAATAATATCTCTTATTGTACCAATAACATTTTTTTAGTTTTAACAAAACCATCCGCTTTCAGACGATAAAAATATATCCCGGACGCTGTTTTTCTTCCGTAACTGTTTTTTCCGTTCCAGACTATATTGTATCGTCCCGGTAACATAACATCATTAACCAGTTGATAAATTTTCTGGCCGAGTACATTGTAAATTGTTAATTCAACCTTTGATGTTTTGGGGACTGAAAATTTAATCCGCGTCTGCCCATTAAATGGATTCGGATAATTCTGAGACAAACTGAATTCATCCGGAAGTAATGATTCATTATCCGCAATCGCAGTGACGGTAATAGCAGGAACACCCGGTTCACGGATAATACCATTTACTAAAAGATCATCATCTCCGCGCTGGCCGTCAATCAGATGCAGTGTTACAATATTTGCATTAATTTCAGCCCCGGTATGTCCATCATACATAAATTCATACCAGTGGGCGAAAGTGCTGTCATGTGTAGCGGCATATTTGAAAAAATTCTCTAAAATAATTCCTTCCGGCAGAATTAAATCAACAGTTGTAGAATCTCCAGGATTTAATCCTAAAATAGTAAAAGAAAAAGATCCGTAAGGAAATCCAAAACCTTCCGGAGCATCCAAAGATGATGGATTATTATTAGCTGATACATCGCTTAAAATCAAAGATGTGTCGCAAACTAATGTTACATAATAATTCCCATCAGAGGTCTGGAACGATGCAGCATTTTTTTGCTGATAATCCGGCGTGCCATTGCCATCACCGTCATAGGCAGGATTTGAACCCTCGGGTCCCTGTTCATTATTGTCTGTAATACCATCCAGATCACTGTCTGTGAATTCCTGATTGGTAACATAATAAATTTTTCCTTTCTCTTCAGTTCTATCATTGGTATATGTTATATGAGCTATTCCTTCGGCTGTTACAGTAATATCAGTACAGGATTTTCCGACGTCATCGAGTACTATTTTATTCCAATTATTGCCCGATTTTACCGCATAATACAATCGCTCATCGGCCAGGCTAAAATAACACAGATGTGGGGTTGAAGTGCCATCAACAGCAATTGCATTGGATGCGCTCTGAAACAATCCATCATGAACTTTCTCATTATGCCAGCCTGATGAATCTTTGCAGGCATATTTAACATCTTCATGCCCATCCCCATCAGTTTGACCGACATAAACAACATGCGGATTGTTTAAAGGATCCACTGCGATGCCTGTAGACATACCTTCCAGTTGGCCGGCACTCCAGCCTGTCTCAACGGTATCGGGTGATTGCCATATGCCGTCAGGACTGTTTGTTAGATAAGCTATGCCAATATTAACGCTGTAATAGCTAAGATGTAAATGGTCATCACTATCAATAGCCATATCTAAAAAGTCATAAGCAGAACCCAGGATTGAAGTGACCCAATCTCCGGAAACATTTGTCAAATAATAGATACTTGCCTGTGTTGCCATACCTTCGCAGTCCATAAAGACAATATGGACAAATCCGTTGCTATCGATTTCTATGTTTGGAGCCCAGACACCCAATGGATTGCCGTGTCCATTTGTATAATACGCGCGGTCAACAATGGCTTCAAATTCCATTAGCTCCTTCGAAGATAACCAGCTTTCGCCATCATTCATTCTATATCTTAAAAAATAGCTCTGATTATCAACTGGATTACCTGCATATAAATCTTTATGTTCGTACATATATATTATATGAATGTTATCATTCTTATCTATGGCAATGTCCGATGTTCTGCCCAGATTATCAATATGAAATGTTGGGATAGGAGGCGTTGTAGAATACCATCTGCCATCATAGATTATTTCCTTATTCCAGCCCCCCGTTGTCTTCGAGCCGTGTTTGATATCATCACCGCCTATGCCTTCAACTGTATTACCATAATGAAGATAACACTGCGGCCATTGGTAGGTATAGCTTAGATGAGGATTATCCTGAGTATCAAGCGCTATATGGGGTAACCAGCCATGTCCGAAATACTTTCGGGTCAAGGGACTAACGATAGTATTTTCTGTGACAGAATTATTAACAGGATTTGGATCTTCCAAATCAGAAGTTACTGTGGCTGTAGTATTAACAGCATCCAAACCACCTGCTATTGCTATTAACGTAATAACAGCAGTTTCATTTTTTGATAAAGCACCTATTTCGCAAGTTCCTGTGGAGGCAAACTGGCTGCAATCACCTTGTGATGAAGTTATGGATACGAATTCCAAATTTCCGGGTAATAAAACATCAAGTTCAACATTAGTTGCCGATTCCGGTCCCATATTTTTTACCTGAATTGTAAAATTTACGTAATAATCCTGCTCAACCGGATCAGGATCATCAGTCATAGTTACTTCCAGATCTGCGCCTGTGGGAATTTCATATTCCGTCATATAAATATCATTATTGCCGTTGCGGTCATCATACCAAACAATGCGATTTTCCCAAATTGCCGGAGCCGCTTGCCGGCCCTCTTCTATCGAAATTGGTAATTCAACGCCGGTGGAGAGATCATATAAATAAATATCACTGCTAAAGAAATCACCCGGATTGTTTCGATCATCATCCCAAATAATACCAGCATTCGATATGGCAGGATTCATTGGTGAACCAACATCATGCGTAATCTGTGTTTCCTTGTCTGATGTAAGGTTATATAAAAATAATTGCCAGGCATCATCTGTGTATCCCCGGTACACAATATTTTGACCGGAAATAGCGGCATCTTCGGGTTCAACAGCTGAATTAATTGGGTACGTATCTCCTTCTGAGAGATCGTGCACATAGAGGCTGTCATTTTGTAACCAGATTACCAGGTTACCGGATACATCGGGATATTCCTGCCTTATTTCAGTATTATCAGTAACTTGAATTGTTGTATCATCTAAAATATTATATAAATATATATCAGTATTAGAACTACTGCGATCATCCTGCCAGACAATATAGTCGCCTTCAATTTTAGGAAAACTCTGGGTGCCGGATGCGCTGCAAATGGTTATATGCTCATCTTCCAGCAAATCGTACATATAAATATTGCCATTCTCCTGCCAGACAATTCGATGTTCCCACACATCCGGTGATGATTGATGATAGGGCATACTATATACACGAGTTTCCGTTTCGGTACCAAGATCATACATATAGATATTTGCCTGCGGAATCAATCCGGGTTGATGTCTTAAATCCATCCACACAATAATGGAATCCCAGATTGCTGGATTTATTTGACTACTCTCGTTTGTAGTGATTTGTATTTCATCGTATTGTGCAGAAGTGTTAACAGGAATTAATAATATCAAAATAAGTAAAATAAATATTTGGCTGCAGATGAATAGATTTTTCATTATATCCTCCATTCCTCTATACGTATATTATGAAAATCATTTATTCTAGATTCTATACAGTTTCAGACAAATATAGCTGATATTAAGAAAAAGCCTATCCCATGATCATGGGATTT
>JAFGKZ010000252.1 GCA_016928315.1 Calditrichaceae bacterium | reverse complement strand
GGAGCATTAAAAACAGCAAAGAAATTATAGATATGGTTGTATTTAATAATCAAAAATGGATTTATAATGAAAGTTTAGAAGCAGCAACAGAAGGTTGGTTAGATAAAAAATCACAAAAACTCGTTGCGTATAATAAAAAAATAAAACCAAATGAAAAATGTCCTTGTGGAAGTGGGAAAAAATTTAAGAAATGTTGTTGTAATATAATTTAAGTTTTAGAGCACATAACGAATAAGGTTAGATTGTGTGAGGAACGAGCCACAATCTGAATCGTTTGTTGCCGTCCACCTTAGGCGGAGGCGCGGGGACCAAGCATCGTCAAAAAACGCCGGATAGGCTATTGTAATCATTCGAAAAATTTATAGGTTAATGAACGTGCATCAGCGCGCTGACTGCCGGCCCGTTATGCCGCGTAAAAAGATAAAAAAAGGGTCTAAATGGTCTGATGCTTATAGCCGGATGCGAGCGCTATCCAAATAACCATCCAAACTACAACCAGCAAATAGGTTTAGAATTATTGTTTTGATATTTATTCTACTGGTTTCCCTCAGATGTGAATATTGCTCCACCCTTATTCCAATCCCCGCCGTTCCAACAGGGCTTTTATATCCGGCTCGGCGCCGCGGAATTTTACATACTGTTTCATCATATCCGTACTGCCTAGTGACAACACATTTCTTCGAAAAGATGCTGCTAAATCCTTATCAAATAATCCCTTTTCTTTGAATGCCTGATAAGCATCGGCATCCAGCACGCCGGCCCAGATATAACTGTAATAACCGGCCGAATATCCGCCACTGGAAAAAATATGACCAAAATTAGCGCTTTGGTATCGGGATTCAATTTCCGGGATTAATCCAATTTTTGATAACGATTGCTTTTCAAATATGTCAGCATTCACTTCAGTTGTATCAGTCAGCATATGCCAGTCCATATCCAGAAAAGAAGCGGCAAGATATTCAACCGTCTCAAAACCCTGGTTAAATAGTTTTGAATTTTCCAGCTTTCTGATCAGGGAATCCGGAATCACTTCACCGGTTTCATAATGAACAGCATAGGTTTTTAAAACAGATGGATCCATCGCCCAGTTTTCCATTATCTGGGATGGCAGTTCCACAAAGTCTATAGGCACGCTTCTCGATCCTGTATAAGTTGTGTTGCCGAACAGGCTGTTCAGGGCGTGACCCAGTTCATGAAACAGGGTCAGCGTTTCATCAATGCTCATCAAAGAAGGTTTATCAGCGGTTGGTTTGGCAAAATTCCCGACATTAAAAACCAGCGGATGGATATATTCGCCATCTATATTGGACTGGCTGCGTAACGAGCTGGACCAGGCGCCGCTTCTCTTTCCATCACGCGGATAATAATCGGAATAAAAAACACCGATATGCCTGCCGTCAGATTCCTGCACTTCAAACACCTCAACATCTTTGTGATAAACCTGAATATCATTGCGGGGAATAAATTTGATACCGTATAATTTTTCTGCCACATCAAAAGCGCCTTTACGGACATTTTCCATTTTAAAATAAGGCCGCAGCATATTCTCATCCAGGGCATATTTTTCCTTTTTAACTTTTTCAGCATAATACCACCAGTCCCAGGCCTGTAGCTTGAAATTCCCACCTTCTTTATCAATGATAGCCTGCATATCGGCCGCTTCCATTTTAGAACGCGTTAAAGCTGGCTTCCAAAGTTTATCTAAAAAGTCATACACATTTGCCGGGTTTTTGGCCATATTTCTTTCAAGCACAAAATCGGCATGGGTTTTATAACCAAGCAGATTAGCCCGTTTTACTCTTAAAGCGGCAATGCGCGATATTATTTTTTTGTTGTCATATTCATCATCATTATTACCGCGGTTGATATAAGCTTTAAACACTTTTTCTCTTAAATCGCGTTTCTCTGAATATTGCAGAAAAGGAATGAAGCTTGGTTTTTGAAGGGTAAAAATCCATTTGCCTTCCATATTACGATTTTTTGCCATCTCGGCAGCAGCTTTAATAATATCATCCGGCAGACCGGCTAAATCAGCTTTGTTCTCAATAATCAGACAAATGGCATTAGTTTGATTGAGATGATTTTTTCTGAATTGGACATAGAGGTTACTTAATTCTTCATTAATTTTCCTTAATCGCGCTTTATCCTCTTTATTCAGGTCCGCGCCGCTGCGGACAAAACTCTGATAATAATTTTCCAGCAGGGTTTGTTCTTCGTTATTCAAATTTAGTTTTTCTTTATTTTCATAGATTGTTTTAATCCTGCCGAACAATTTTGGATTTAAATTAATATCATCGTTGTGTTTAGACAGCATGGGTGCGGTTTCCTGCGATATAGCCTGAAGCCCTTCATTGGTATTGGCCCCATTGAGGCAGCTGAAAACCCGGTTAACTCTATAGAGCAGTTTTCCGCTTTTTTCCAGCGCTGCAATTGTATTTTCAAACGTTGGCGCTTCAGGATTATTAGCAATGGCTTCAACTTCTGCAAGTTCCGCCTTTATGCCTTCCTGGATAGCCGGAAGAAAATGTTCATTTTCTATTTCGTTAAAAGGCGGCGTCTGAAACGGTGTATTCCAGTCGGTGAGCAGGGGATTGTCAGATTGGATTGTACAACCCAGAAATAGAATTAAAATAAACAGAGAACTTATAAATTTCCGCATGGTTTATCCCTTTCACAATATCTGCTAATAGCTTACTAATAAATTACCATGCAAATATAATAAGGTAAAAAATGTGAATCAAAGAAGAATTACTAATTTGCATTATAAAGCGCTCTAACTTTAAAATGTTACTCAATTAGATATTTAGCCGGAATTATTATATATTATAGCCAACTGATCAATTAAAAGGAACCGATAAGAGATGAGAATTAATTATGATATAGTAAAAATATTTTTACCGCTGCTCGTTCTAATTCTAATTCTCGGGTGCAGCGATCCGGTGGAATATACCGAAGATTATGATAATACAAATACATCCACAACCACAGGTCTGCTGCGTTTTATCCATGCCGCGTCCACAACGGATAACCTGGTGCTTAATTATCGTGATTTGGATTCTGATACGTATGAGACATTTATAAGCGGTCCGGAATATGGATTTCAATATGGTTATTATAGTTTTAGAACCGGTGTAAGAGAATTTGCCGCTTTTGAAGCAAATACATCAATAAAAATTGCTCAAACAAAATTTGAA
This sequence comes from Calditrichaceae bacterium, assembly GCA_016928315.1. Classification (GTDB taxonomy): domain Bacteria; phylum Calditrichota; class Calditrichia; order Calditrichales; family Calditrichaceae; genus JAFGKZ01. The sequence continues at coordinate 2,715 of JAFGKZ010000252.1, read as the reverse complement.
CTGGAAGAGAATAAAAAATATTCTCTGATTGCTTTTGATTATGATGCTACGCTTAGTCCGGATTTACTGGTTTTGGAAGATACATTAAGCGTGCCGGATTCGGCTTATTCGTTTGTGCGATTCCTGCATTTAGCCTCCGGTGTTGGCACAATTGAAATAGAGGATTTGGATTATGTCCAGGTATTGACTGAACTGGATGCTAATGCATATTCAGTCTATCTCAATCTGCAGTCGCGCACATATTTTCTTAATGTGCGATTGCAGTCAACGCAACAGAATTTGTTGTATAAAATTCCAGCGACCTTTCTTTCCGGCGTAACGTATACGGTCATTTTATCAGGATCGATAAATAGTCTGACGCCGGTAGAATTGAATATGAACATTTTACGGGACGAGAGCATAGATCTATTACTGTAGATTAGAATTAAGTGCCTATAGTTTATAAATGTCTAAAATGCATAAAGTTGTTAAGTTTTTGAGTTGTTGGATGCTGGAATATGGTGGCTCTGGTAAGTTCTGGAGTAGGTTAAAATTTTTTTGACAATGGTTTTCGGACTACGGTTTTCTCTCTCCGTTTCCACTTCTGCCAACTGCTGACTGTTCTTCCCTGCCACTGCCGCCTGATGCTGCAACTTTGGCTCACTTTAGTCACTTTATAATTTTTAAATACTTCCCTCAAAAGATTTTTTTATCAGCTCCGCTTTACTGTGCACCTGCAGTTTTTTATAGATACTTTTAATGTGTGAACGAACGGTTTCTATCGAGATATAAGATTGATCAGCGATCATCTGGTAGCTCATGCCGTCCACCAGTCCCATTACAATTTCTCTTTCTTTATCAGTTAATACGGAATCCGGTTTTCGTTTCGGTCCCTGAAAAAAATCAATCACATTACGGGCAATTTGCGGAGACATGGATGCACCGCCTTCATGAACAATTGTTATGGCCTGCTTGATTTCCGAGAATGGTGCATTTTTCAGCAAATATCCCGAGGCGCCGGCACAGAGTGATTGAAATATTTTATCCGAGTCATGATATACGGTAAAAACAATCAGATTTATATCCGGATATTTTGCTTTAATAAGTTTAGTTCCTTTAATACCGGACATACCGGGAAGACCAATATCCATTAAAATGATATCGGGCAGCGTTTCCTCATTTAATTGATTTATAAATAATTCAACAGACTCACAGGCCAGTGAGCAGCTAAAATCCGGCTGGTCATCTAAATACTCTTTTACTGCTCCCCGAATTTCTTTATCATCTTCAACAATGCCGACGCGTATCATATCTTAATTGTAATAAATAAATTTATATTTGACCATCCCATAATCATGTGATATTTCAATAATTTTTAAGGTATTTTCCCTATAAGACATACTTGACATCCGTTATTATTATCCATATTGATTTTAGCATGAATTCTGGCGGCACGCAGTTTCATATTTTTTATGCCATTACCGGAGTATCCTTTGGCAGGATCAAAGCCCTTGCCGTTATCTTTTATACAGAGACTGTAATTTCCACCGGTAATTGAAAAATTAATCTCCACCTCGCTGGCTTCCGCGTGTTTTAATATGTTATGCAGGCTCTCTTTATAAATCATGAATACATTCTGCCGAAATTGAACAGGAATTTTTCGGGAAAGCGGGAAATCGCTGCTTATAAAATTTACTTTAATTTTCGATTCTGCAAATGAAGTTGAAGAAAAATCCCTCATACGATCCAGCAAATCTTTAATTGTATCGTTGCGTGCGTCAATTGACCAGATAATGTCGCTCATAGAGGATATAATTTCGCGGCTCATTCTGCCAATCTTAATAGAAGACTGTCTGATTTTTTCTGCATTTTGTGTGGATTGAATAATTTCTGAATTGATAGCGATTTTTGTCAACGTGGATCCGATATCATCATGGAGGTCACTGGCAATACGAATGCGCATACGTTCCATTTCCAATACCCGCGTTAAACGATAACGATAAAGCCAGTAAAGTAATGCAGCCACAATCAGCACAATTAGAGTATTAAACCAGATAGTCTGCCAGTAAGGAGGAATAATGGATATAATTAAACTTTTGCTTCGCTTGGAAATTATGCCATCATTATTGCTGCCTCTTACTTTAAATATATATGTACCGGGATTTAAATTTGTATAAGTCACCGTATTCCGGGTACCGGCATAAATCCAGTTTTCATCGAATCCTTCCAATTGGTAATAAAAAATATTTTTCTCAGGATTGTTATAATCCAGAGATGCAAAATCAATCGAAAATACCTTATCCTGATAATTCAATTCAATTTTATCGGTATATTGGATAGGATTTTTTAAAGGGGATATTAGACCAGGTTGAATCGATTGGTTATATAATCTAAAATCTGTAAATACGATGGGCGGCTGATATTTGCTTTGCTGAATACTATCCGGATCAAAAATATTAAGACCGTTTATGCCTCCAAAAATTAATTTTCCTTCATGTGTTTTAAAATAAGCTCCGGCATTAAATTCATTATTTTGCAATCCTTCTTCTACAGTATAATTCCGAATATCCCTGGAATCAGGATCAAAATACATTAATCCATTATTAGAGCTTAACCATAATTTTTTATTTTTATCAATAACAATACCATAAATAACATTGTTTGATAATCCATCTTTTGTAGTAAAATTGATAAATGTTTCTGTCTTCTTATCAAATTTATTCAGTCCGCCATTGG
>JAFGKZ010000251.1 GCA_016928315.1 Calditrichaceae bacterium | reverse complement strand
TTTGTCCGATAAGTTCTTCTCTGCTATAACCAATAACTTCGGTTAATTTATTGTTGACATATTCGATATTTCCATTTAAATCAGTAACAATTACAGACGAAGGACTCTGATCTACAGCCAGTGATAATTTTTTTATTTCTTCTTCATTACGTTTTTGGACCGTTATATCGGTCATTATTCCGGTTAGGTTTTTCACATGATTATTAGAATATACTGGCCGGCACGAGCTCCGTACATAGCGTACTTCATTATTTTTTAGTACAATTCGATAATCACAAACGACTAATCCACCGGCTATTACACGATTAAAATTCTTTTGCCAATCAGCCAGATCATGCGGATAAATGAAATCGGCAAGCGGTTTGTTAATAATATTATCTACAACTTCATCAAAAATTTGTTCTCCCGTCGGACTGATGTATTGAATAATACCCTTGTTATCCAGGCTAAAAATAGTATCGGTTAGATTTTCAATGAGCAGCCGGTAATTTTCTTCCGATTTCTTTAAAGCCTCTTCCACGCCCTTACGCTTTGAAATATCTAACCATGAACCAATAATTTCGCCGTTAACGCTGTTTTTTTTATCCGGGATAAAGACCATCTCATCCCGTATCCATTTATATTGACCTTGTTTATTTTTAAATCGGTATTCTACTACAAAATGCTTAATATCTCGTAACTGATTAATTAGATTTCCTGTTTTTTCAATGTCATCCGGATGAACATTGTTTAACCACCATTTTTTATTCAGTACTTCATCGGTCGTATACCCCAATTGTCTTATATTATCGCCTACCCATTCAGGCTGAAGATTTTTTCCTGATACTTTTATTGAATAAATAATGGTTGTTGTCGCATTTAGAAGATGACGCATACGCGCTTCGGAAGACTGCAGTTTTTGTTCAGCTTCCTTTGAGGCTGTAATATCTTCAAACGTGCCGTCATAAAATATAATTTTATTCTTTTTATCTTTTATTGCCTTCGCGCTTTCCCGGACATAGATTGTCTCTCCATTTTTCTTTATCCAGGCGCTCTCCAATCCTCTAATAATCCCATTTTTCTCTAACCGGTTTTTAAATTCTTTTCTGGAATAAGCAGGTTCATAACCGGTTTTTTCTAAATTTAATTGAGCCATATCTTCAAAAGAATTATAGCCCAGCATACGAACCGCTGCCGGATTAGCCATAAGTATCTTACCGGCAGGTGTGGTTCTGTAAATACCAATGGTAGAATTCTCATATAAGCTACGGAAGAGTTGTTCACTTTCTTCAAGCGCTTTTTCTGCAATATTGCGCGAGGTTATATCCAAAACCGTAAAGGTAACACCTTTACTCAAATCGTGAATATCTAAAGGAGTTAGGCTTAAAATTATATCAAGAATCTCACCGTTCTTCGTTATCCACTGTGTTTCAACTGAACCTGTTCCTTCATCAGAAATCTGCTCAGATGTTAATTTGCCGACCTTATCAAATTCTTTTTTATTCACATACAACATACGCACACTTTTACCGATCAATTCTTCTCTCAAATAACCGGTAAATCGGCAAATTGTATCATTCACCTCTGTAAACATGCGATTAATCATAACTCCTATTCCGGTTGGCGCGGCACGAAAAACGCTTCTTAATTTTTCTTCATTATTTTTTAACTCGATTTCTATGTCTTTGTATCGGGTTATATCCTGGTTTACACCATAGGTTTTAATTGTATTTCCTGCATTATCTTTATCTACAAAAATGTGCACAGAAATATATCCGATCTGCCCATTCGTTTTTTTTATCCGATGTTCCAGTCTGTGAATATAATTTGCATCCACAGCCTTCAATGCTTTATTAAGTTCATCACGCACAATATGTTTATCCTCAGGAAAGAAAAAAGCGTCGGCATATTGTTCAGGTGATAAATGATATGTGCCCATCCTTTTAATATCAGTATGAAAGATATAATAAAACTCGTCATTAAAAATAAACCGATCTTCTTCAACATCATATTCCCAGTGCGCCATTTGCGCTATGTTCATGGCGCTGGTCAATATGTTTCGCATTTTAAGCAATTCTGATTGCGCTTCTTTTCTCTCTGTAATATCATTTGCCACAGTTAAAAAAGCCGGTTTACCAAAGTAATCAATTCTTCTTATAAAAAATTCTGCCCAGGCTGTTCGGCCATGTTTGGTAATTACTTTAAGCTCATAGTATTCCGGTTCGTCTGCTCCCTGCATCCTGGCAACAGCGCGCTTGCCAACCATTTCCCTCATATCCGGATGGACTAAATCCATTGAAGAAAGGTTATAGGCTTCTTCAGGCGGGTAACCCGTTAATTTTACCCATGTCGGATTTACATAAATAAACTTTCGATCCGCTTCAATACTTACTACAGATACAGCGCTTGTCATATATTCAGCAAGATTGATGGAAAATCCATTTTCATCGGATGCCATTTAATCTCCTATATTTTTTTAGATATGAACAGAGGTAAAGAAAGATACTAAATATAAACATGCTTCGTCAAAAAATTATAAGCTGATATTATAGAATAAAATATTTAAGAATTGATTTTTTTTAGGAAATATTCAAAAGACAAATTATTGATCTTATTTTCTCCGATAATTGATTTAATATATACAAAGTTCAATCTTATGAAAAACAGCTTTCATTGATTACAGAATGATCGTTTATAAATTATTGCATTTGCCGGCGGATTTTTACAAGTTTGTTTATATGAAATCATTAAACAATAAAATGTTCGCATTTGTTATTTTATTTATTTCACTCGCTTATATCGAATCGGCTGTGGTAGTATATCTCAGAGAAATTTATTATCCGCAGGGATTTCGTTTCCCGATCAAGATAATTCAAAATAATATTGCCTGGATAGAAATAGGCCGGGAGGCTGCCACAATCATCATATTATGGTTCAGCGCCGTATTAGCCGCTGATAAATTTAAACAAAGATTTGCTTACTTCCTTTTTAATTTCGGCTTATGGGACATCTTCTATTATTTCTGGTTAAAGGTATTTTTAAACTGGCCGGCAGAATGGCTGGAATGGGATGTTCTGTTCCTCATCCCGCTGCCCTGGATTAGCCCCTGGGAAGCGCCGGTTCTGGTTAGTATCGGTTTTATATTCTGCGCATACCTTGTTTTAAAATATCCACATCGATTTGCAGAACATATTTTCAATAAATGGGAATGGATTCTGGAAATTATTAGCGCCGGTTTGATATTATGGTCATTTCTATGGCAGTCTAAATATGTTTTGAATGGAGGAATACCGGATTATTATCCCTGGTGGATATTTATAATCGGATATGCGCTGGGAATACTGCTCTTTTTTAATCGTTTTCAAAATCGAACAAAAGCATTAAAATCAGCATAATTCGGCGCTATATATCTTCAGTTTATCCTGCAATTCCACTGAGGATTTATTTCGTTTTTGATACCCCCTGATTAAAATATCCAGTTTAAAGCAAATTTCTTGTAAGGTAGCTTTGCGCAAATCATCCGGCAGCGATGGATCATTTAACTGCTTTTCCATAGCCTTAATCCGATAATGATCCATGCCCCAATATTTTCTGGAAAGTTGGTCGCTATGCCCGCCATATTTAATAATACCCTGATAGCTGTCAAACCCAACCGGATATTTTCGTGAAACGCGCAGCCACAAATCATAATCCTCACAAACCATAAAACTTTCATCAAACAATCCGACGTCCTCAAACACATCTTTGTGTATAACCACTGCCGAGGGTGAAACGATGCATAACGGCAGGCTTTGTTTATATATCCAGCCGTCATATTTTTGATGTATTCTTTTTGGATTGACGCGCCGGCCATTACGTATCCAAATTTCATCCGACTGAAAAATTTTGTATTTTGGATGCTTATTATGGAATGCTTCAGCCTTTAATAATTTATCCTGATGCCATTCATCGTCGCTGTCCAAAAAGGCCAGCCACTCGTACCTTGCTAATTGAATTCCTGCATTGCGCGCAGCAGATACTCCGCGATTGGGCTGATTGACTATTCTAATTTTATCCTGGTATTTTAATAATTCCGATTTGGTTTGATCGGCAGAGCCATCGTTGATTACAATAATTTCACCGGCTGATTTTGACTGATTGATCACAGATAATATCGACCGGTGCATTATCTTTTCACGATTAAAAACTGGAATAATAACAGAAAAATTCATAAAATTTCAAAACCCTTTTCACTGGATGATGGATAATATAGAAAACCTGTTCTTTATAACAAAAATTTAAAAGAAATTGATAATATTAAAAAAAATGGTTAATTATAGCTGTAAAATGCCGTTAATTCCAATTATTAGAAAACGAATCTATCAATAAATAAAAAATTAGTATGTCTGGAGAAAATGATGAAGAAATTCCTCATCGCTGCAATACTTTTGATTTTTGTTGTATTTGCCGCTCAGATCAGTTATGCCCAGGGAAGCAAAAAGACAAATATCGCTGTGATTGATTTAAATAGCCACGGCGGATTAACAAATTCAGAAATCAGCTCTCTATCGGATCGGCTGCGGTCACTGTTAGTGCGAACCAATGCCTTTAATGTAGTTGATCGTGGTAAAATGGAAGAAATCCTTAAAGAGCAGGGCTTCCAGATGGGCGGCTGTACTTCGGCAGAATGTGTTGTAGAAGCCGGTCAGATTCTTGGCGTTGAGCAGATGATTACCGGTTCAATCGGCAAAATCGGAAGATTATATACCATTGATATTGTGCTGATAGATGTACAGACGGCTAAAATTATAAAATCCATTACACGGGATTATCAGGGCGAAATTGAAGGCCTGGTTTCCCTGATGCAATCCATAACCAATGAGTTGAGCGGCCTGCAGAAATCAACGCCCCCCGCAGCGCAAACGGCAAAAATCAGCGTAACCTCCAATCCGGATAACAGCGAAGTTTATATTGATAACCGTTTAATTGGTAAAACACCAGTCAATATGCACGAAGCTGCCGCTGGCCAACATCAGCTAAAAGTTCAAAAAAACGGCTATGCCCCTTACGAAGAGCAGATTACTCTTGAAACAGGAAAGAGTAAACCTTTTTCGGTTGAACTGAAAAAAGTATTTACATTAAAAATTAATTCTGTGCCTGATGAGGCAGAGGTTTATGTGAATGGAAAAAAAGTTGGCGTAACGCCTTTTAGCAGCACCGGTGTTGAAGATGCCAAACTGGAAATTGTATTACAAAGGAACAACTATAAGCCCTGGAAAAAGAATATAAGGTTATCAAAGAATACAGATCTGGACGCCAAAATGGAAATTAGCGACGCCTATAAAGACATCCTGGCCAAACAAACAAAGGATACGCCGGTTAAAAAAGAAGGCGGCAGTAATTTGTGGTGGTGGTTTGGCGGCGGCGCTGTGGTAGCAGGAACTGCCGCTTATTTTCTGTTATCCGGCGACGATAGCGGCGGCGATGAAACGACTAATGAATTCCCCGCCCCTCCGGGCAGACCGTGATTATCATTGAAAATATAAATAAATACTCAAGATATAAGGGATGAAAAGTATTATGAAATCAATAACATGTTTTTTAATCATATTACTATTTTTATTTTATTCTTCATTACCTGCACAGCAAGAAATTTGGATACGAACAAACGGGCCGGAAACGGGTGTAGCTAATTCATTTGCGCGCAATACACTTGGTGAGGTATTTGTAGGAACACCAAACGGTTTTATTTATAAATCTACAGATGAAGGAAAAAACTGGGAAATATTAAACACGGAAACTACGCCAAAATGGATTACATGTTTACTTATTCCAAATGGAACAAATACCTTGTATGCAGGCACATCTGGAAACGGCATATTCAGGTCAGACGATCGCGGTTTAACCTGGACTGATATCTCGGATCATTCGGCGGGAATGCAATACTGGCAGATAACCGCGATGACTGCGGATGCCAACGGCCACATATTTGCCGGCATGTGGGGTGAGCATGGTATTTATAAATCTACAGATGGCGGCGATAGCTGGTTTCCTGTTAATACAGGACTGTCATTAAATGGAAATAGCAAAGTAATAAGTTTTGCCTTTTCAAAATCAGGTAATATATATGTATCTGCTGCCAGCTCAGGCGTTTATATGTCGACTAATGGTGGTGATAGCTGGAATTCCATAGGCAGCCTTCTTCCAACCATCGACAAATTACGCGATATTATTTATACGCAATCTGATAATTTATTCATAGCTATTCATGGACAAGGTGTATTCAGAACGTCAAATAACGGATCAACCTGGACTGATGTCACTAATGGTATGTCCACTTTAAACATGACCTTACTTAACATTACGCCTGATGGCGGGATTTTATGCGGTAATTATTCTGATGTTTACTTATCCACTGATGAAGGCGCCAGCTGGAACCAAATTGATCAAAATGTGACTGTCTCACGGAGTGAAGCCATATTTTCATTTCAATCAGACAATCCGATAGTATTAATGGGTACATTGGGGCAGGGTATTTTTCGGACAGAAAACTATGGCGGTTCATGGACTGAGGCCAATAACGGTTTCGTCAATCCTGAAATAAATGATTTGGAGTGGATACCCAATAACAATGTATACACAACGGGCGCCGTAGCGGCTGCCACACAGGATCATGTATTTTTCGCAGCGGTAAACGAAAGTAAATGGGAAAGAAAGAATGCCGGACTTCCAAGCAGAATCATTAATGATATAGCTGTATATGAGGATGGAATGGTGCAATATGCGGCCACTTCATCGGGTTTAGCCCGATCTGCGGATGGCGGCGGCACATGGAATGTATTGACCAATGGTATCCCCGATAATGAAACCTATAATGCCGTAGGGATAGATAAAAATAATGGCAATATATACGCCCAGCGTACAGGCTGCGGTGTGTACATTTCAACGGATTATGGATCCCAATGGATGCTATCGGATACGGCCAGTCTTAATTTTAACACCTATACAAGAGCTACGGATATAGTTATTGATAATGCTGGCCAGATTTACATGGCAACATATGATTACAGCAATCCACAAGGTGTTTATCGCTCATCGACTTATGGTAACAGTTGGAACCAGATTAATAGCGGCCTCCCAAATTTGAATATAGAATGCATGGCAATAGATAATGAGGGAATTATATATGCTGGTTTAGGATATAACGGGGTGTACAAATTTATAGCAGGCACAGGTAACTGGGAACAAGTAAATACAAGCAGTTTAGGATTTGTAAATTCAATAACGTTCAATTCCGCCGGCCATATCTTTGCAGGAACCATAACCGGCATTCAAAGATCTATTGATGGGGGGAAAACCTGGGAAAGACTTGATTCAGGGATTCCAGCAACAACAAGTATTCAGGAGTTGTGCAGGGATACTCTGGATTTTATTTACGCCGGCGGTGAAGGCATGGGAGTATTTAAAACCTCAAAAAGTACCACCGTACCCACTCCGGCTCTGGTTGCACCCAATAATAATGAGCAGGCTGTGCCAACCAGTTTAAATCTTTCCTGGCAGTATATAGCTGAAGCGGCCGAATATCAACTTCAGGTAGCTTTAAGCCCTGACTTTCAGAATATTCAACTTGATCAAACAGGCATAACAGAAGCCTATCAAAATGTTATGAACCTTACTCATAACACAAAATATTATTGGCGCGTGAGAGCGTGGAATAGTTTTGCCGTTAGCAATTGGTCTGAAACTTTTATTTTCACGACATTTCAGGAAGGTCCTCAATTAATTTTGCCTGCTAATAATGCCATAGATATCAATCCAAAGGTATCTTTTGCCTGGGCTGCGGCAGGCGGCGCTGAAAGTTATGAACTACAGGTTTCATTTGATGAAACATTTGCCACTATTGAACATAATTTACATAGCTTGACTACAAATGAGGCTCAAATAGCGGATTTGGGCTTTGATAAAACTTATTTTTGGCGTGTAAGATCAATATTTAATAATGGCGCCAGTGACTGGTCTGAAATATTCACATTTAAAACAGTAAGGTCAGGGCCTGTATTAGTTTATCCGGAAAATAACGACCCAGGTGTATCCGTATTTACTGATTTTAGATGGAGAAGCATGTTTAATGCCATTAATTATCAACTACAGGTAGCGTCAGATTCCCTTTTTACGAATTTAACCGTTAATTATGATAATATTAATGGTACTGAACAACTTGTTAAAGAGCTTGTATATGCTCGAAGTTATTACTGGCGCGTGCGGGCCCATTTTGATGATGGTTCCAGCGCCTGGTCCGAAGTCCGCGCCTTTACTACATTGCCGGCCGGGCCCGGACTCATTTATCCGCTTAATAATGAGACCGGCGTGCCCCGGGATATTACTTTTTCCTGGTCTGCGATTTCTTCCGCCGTTAATTATCATTTTCAGGTTTCCACAGACGAATCTTTTACTTCTGTTGAAAATGAACAATATGCGATTACTGAATTGAGCTTTTCCCTGCAAAGTTTTGCCTATTCAAATACCTATTTCTGGCGTGTGCGGGGCAGTTATGATAACGGTAATTACAGCGACTGGTCGGAAGTCTGGAGTTTTCGCACCTTGTTGGCGCCTGTAAATTTGAACGCGCCGTCGGATAATCAAACGGATGTAACCCTGCCGGTAGCATTTTCCTGGCAGGGGCAGCCAAATGCCACCAGCTACCGGCTGCAGGTTTCCAATGAAGATGACTTTGATTCAATAATAATAATTAACGAAACATCTATTGTGGAAACCAGTTTTCAAACAGCCGCGTTGGATTTTGGTACACATTATTTCTGGCGTGCGGCGGCAAATGACGGGGAAAAAGCCGGTGAATGGTCAAGCGTTTGGCAATTTGATACTCAGGCATATCCTAATTCCATCGCAGTTAACACGACCATTGAATTTCCAACTTATAACGAACCAAAAGCTTATAAAGCTGCCGATTACCGTTTATTCGGTTTGCCGGGCAGCAGCGATATTCCTATCGAAGAGATATTCGGTTCCGGAGCCGGCGAACAGTGGATCGCCTATTATGATGAATATGACATAAACAATGCCGGCAACCTATTTGTGAAATATGTACAGGATGACGGAAGATTCCGCTTTACCCAGGGCAGAGGATTTTGGATTTTAAAAAAGGGCCCCCTAGGCATAAATATGGACATTAAAAGCGCCCTGCTAAACGACCATAACCAGGCTAATATTAGTCTGCATGGCGGCTGGAATATTATCGTCAATCCATTTCCTTTTGCTATTTCCTGGCAGGCGGTATGCGAAGTAAACGGATTGGGCTCTCCGCCGCTTTATCGATTCGACGGAAGTTTTAATGTAAGCAGCATGCTGGAGCCGTATCAGGGTTACTACATCGACAACAGTTTTGGCATGTCCGATATTTTAGTTCCGTACCTGCAGGCTATGGGAAAAATAGCCGCGTCATCCAATGAATTAAACTGGCGTTTGGATATTGCCTTATACTCGGGTACATTGGAAGACGCCGCCGCCTGGCTGGGCATATCGGATATTTCCCAGGCTGAAATTGATGAACTTGATTATCGCAAACCACGGGCCATCGGCCTGGTGCCGCGGTTATATTTTGATCGTTCCGCATGGGGAGAAAAATGGGCCAGCATGGCCAGCGATATCCGTCCTGACATTGCCGATAAAGAAATATGGAACTTTGATGTTGAAGCTCCCGCCGGCGATAAAGCCCGCTTATCATTTACCGATTTAGAAAACATACCTGCAGAATATGAGGTTTATCTTATTGACAGAAGTAAATTAAGAAGTATCGACCTAAGACTGGAAAGTGATTACGTTTTCACTCCGGTTACCAGTCATTCCAAATTTGCAGTTATTATTGGCAATGAAACAGCGGTGGAAGAAGAATTGCAAGCTATTATTCCAAAGGAATTTATACTTGGCAGCAATTATCCCAATCCATTCAATCCTGAAACAGTCATTCCGATTGAACTGGCCGAAGCGGGCAGATTAAAAATAATCATATATAACATTCTCGGCGAAGAGGTTCGCACGTTATTCCAGGGTTCGCTTGAAACGGGCAGATATCAGTTTACATGGGATGGAACGAACCAGGCCGGAAAGCGCTGCCCATCCGGCATCTATCTGTATCATGTGCAAGGCGATAACGGTATAAAAGCGACTAAACGCATGGTGTTGATGAAATAATCAGCGGGAGGCCTCCAGGTATTTAATCAGATAGCCGGATAACTTTTCTATTATAATTTTGTAATTATTTTTAAAATCATCAGCGGTTTGGTCGTTGGCAAAATCGCTGATGATTTTTACACAATGAAACTTAATATTCCTTTGCCCGGCCAAATAAGCAATGGCAAAGGCCTCCATATCAACCATATCCGCATCAAAATCTTTTAACAATTTATTTTTCTGTTCCTGATTTATTACCGGAGCAGTCACGGATAATAATTTCGATTGTTTTAATAAATACTGATCTTCGTAAAGAGGATGAGGCTTTATGATTTGCTTTTTCTCATTATAAATAATCTCAGGTTCGGTCATTAATCCGATAGTAAATCGGGGATTTAAAGCCCCGGCTGTGCCTGTGTTAATAATTTTTTCCGGCTCATATTTTTCGAGATAGGCGGAAAGAGTATGCCGGGCTTTATCCATCCCCACGCCCGTGCGCAGCAGGTGAATTTTTTCGGATACAAATAACCTCCCGTCTGCCCAATTACCTCTGGGTTTTGCTTTATAATATTCAATAAGCGGTAGTAATTCAGCTTTTAATGCCGCGGTAATTAGGATCATGGTTAAAGTTAGATTCTGCCCGGCGCCGGCGCAACAAAAATTTTAGGTTGTTAAAAGATCCATGATTCATTCGCCGGTTCATCAGTGGGATATTGTAATGAAAAGAACTCCCGTTTAAACAAAATATATATCCTCAGTCCATTTTAAGGGATTGTTAATGATGTATTGTTGAATACGGTTTAAATCTTTTTCATCACGGATAACATGTTCCCAATAATTCCGTTGCCATAACTTATTACCCGGAGTATTTTGTATTTTATTTATCTGTTTTGTGGATACCGTTTTGAAAGCGCCAATAATACGACCCAACGGTTTACGTTTGGTAATCGTAGGGGCGGTTCGCGAACCGCCCCTACCAACCGCACAATATTCAATAATGCCATGTAAATGATTAGGCAT
>JAFGKZ010000019.1 GCA_016928315.1 Calditrichaceae bacterium | reverse complement strand
ACGGAATTTTCCGCAATGGGAGGCCCTTTAGCAGAATTTCCCTGTTTTTAATTAAAACATTTTTCCCTTGCTTCCAATGATACCGGGGTATAATTTAAAACAAAGTTATTCCAGGTTTGCCGGTTTATAACCAGGCGGGCCAGCGGCTTAGCTTAACGGTTGCCGTTTATCAAATTAAAATGGAGGAAATCGATCGTGGAAAAGGAAACTGTAAAAAATCAAATTTTATGGATTAAAGCGTTTGTCAATGGGATCGTTGTCTGGATTATCGGCTATATTATTTACCTGGTACCCGGCTTGACGGTCGGTTTTAAAATGGGCTTTGAATTAGGCCCAAATGCCGATGATCCCTCCGCCTTAAGCAAACAAATCAGCGAAACGATATCTCAGATGTACCAGGCAAATCACTGGTATATAATTGGTTTCATTATTATTACCGCCCTGTTAATATTCTGGAGGGCAAAAACGGTATCCAAATCAACCGGTGAAAAAACAATCCTCAATGGTTTACTGGTTGCCTCGTTTCCCGTATTGTTTACTTTACTATTCATTTTTTTAATCAGGTATAATGTCATATCGCTCATAGGTATATTCGTATTTGCCGGGGCCGGGTATATGGGCGGATATTTAAATAAATCAAAGGCTAAAAGCTTAATCCCGTCTGATTAGGTCCGTCAACCTGTGACAAGACTGTTTATTCAATTTTGGAAAGCGGGTTGGCCGCGGCCGTCGCCGGGACGGTTTGACCGTTAAGCGATGATGATCAAACGTCCTGAACAGGGTAATTATTTGTAAGGAGCTATTTTTAAGTAATGCTGAGAGTGTTATCCATTATGGGCAGTCCACGAAAAGGTGGCAATACTTCAACAGTTCTAAAAGAATTTGAGAAACTAATTGAAGGGAAAGTTATTCTGGAACATATCAATGTAGTCGATATGGCGTTAAATGGTTGTATCGGTTGCGATTATTGTCAAAAATATTATGAATCACCTAGTTGCATACAAAAAGATGATATGCCCATAATAATCGAAAAGATAATTAAATCGGATATTATAATCTATGCTGCTCCCGTCTATGTTTGGGATTTTCCGGCACAGATGAAAGAAGTCATGGACAGACATTATTGCCTGGTAAAATGTAAAGCCAAGGAAGAAATATCATTAATTCAGGGTAAAAAAGTAATATTATTAACCACCTGCGGAGGAGATGCAGAAAATAACGCTGATCTATTGATAAAGATATTTGAACGCGAAATGAACTATTTACAATGTGAAGTATTAGTTAAATTTGTCGTTCCTAACTGCACACTACCAAGAAACCTTGGTAAGGAAAAAGAAGAAGTTGCATTTAAAATGTTGAGATCAATAGATGAATTAATAATATCAAATTAATGCCATGCCTGACCGATGGTTCAGACCTGCCGGTTAGATGCCACGCGATAAACCCTCTGGTTTTGTTTTGAAAAGCGGGTTGCCCGGCAGCAGTCGTCCGACGGCTTTGCTCAACAGAGAGTTGATAGAACATACTTATGGAGATTTAAAATGAAAAAGATACTAATAGTTTTAATTCTGATTTTAGCAGAATTCTCATCTTTATTTGCTCAAGACAACGACCTGAAAAAAATTTATACCGACATTACAACGGAAATCAATTCTGCACTGCTCACCCAAAAATCATCAATTGAAGTTTCCGGATTCGTATTATACAACTATGACAAAACTAAATTTGATGATGGAAATACAAGGGAACATCATCTCGTGCAGGTAGAACCGGTCATATCCTATTTTGTTATAAATGATCTATCGTTCGGATTAAATCTTTCATACCAATATGAAAAGTCTGAAAATGAAACAGGAAATAATCCCGCTGCAATTGAGCAGACATTTATAGGACCGATTGGAAAATATTATTTTGGTGAAGGCGAGTTTCGTCCATTTGTATTTGCAGATTATCTTTTTTTAACCGGTGATAATTTTGATGGCGGTGAGTTGGGTTTCGGCGCAGGAATAATGTATCACATCACTGGCACTACCGGGCTTAATTTCCAAATTAAATATGGCCGGATTTGGTCAGATAAAGATCATATTGATAGCCAAAATGCACTATTTTTCGGTATCGGTTTTTCCAATTTTATTTTTTAGAAAGTAGACTATCTGATCTTGACATAGCTGCAGGTCGTTAATGCCCTGAAGCGGATTCAGGATGATAATTTGGAAAATATTTTTGTCATGCTGAATTCCTGTCCGGCTTATCAGGGTGTTGCAGTTTAATTTTAACCACTGATTTTCACAGAGAATCACTGATTTAATCTCATCAGAATGCAGTATTCCAATTTTCAAATATTATTTGTGTAAATTTGTGCCTCTTTGTAGCTTTGATTTCTTTATGCGACAGCATGATCTGCCGCACAGCTTAGCTCAGCATTATACGCTTAAGCAATATAAATTTTAATTGGGAATTAAGTATAAATAAAAACGTTTGTTAACAATGTTTATAAATTACTGCCAAATCGAAGATGATAATTAAAGTTTGGTATATCCAAAAACCTTGTTACGATTTGAGTGACTGAAAAGGATTAAATGGCAAAATTTCTTATACCGTATTGCAGTAATTTTTTTATGAAATGAAAACGATCAAGAAAAATATAAGAGAATTTGTACAAAGAATTATTGAATAAATTTAATCATCAACATATTTAAGAGAAGTTTATGCCATTATACATGGATTTTCATAAACTGGATTCCTCAGATATTTCTATGGAAGAGCTTGCAAAAGCTCACGATGAAGATTTGGCCATACAGGAAAGATTTGGTGTCTTCGAATTAAAATATTGGGTTAACGTAGATGCTAGGACTTTATTCTGCCTGGTGCAGGGGCCAGATAAAGAGGCTTGCAATGAGGTTCACAGACAATCGCATGGGAATGCCCCGTGTAATATCATTGAGGTATCTGAAGATGAATTTAATCTTTATTTCGGCGTAGGAAAAAGTGTTAACGATTTAGCGCATACAGAATCTGGTGTAATTGATACAGGTTATAGAACCATCCTTTTGCTTAGCCTTAATGATTTGTCCGGCAAAAATGATCACTATTTAAAGGAGGTAAACAGATTAATAGAGCACCATAAAGGAACCCGGGTAATTTATCCGGATGATGATATCCTGGTCTCTTTTATTTTTGCATCCAATGCAATTTTGTGCGCAAAAGCTATTCATAAACTGCTCGTATCAATTCCGGATAACATAGAATTTAATATAACTCTGGTTAGTGGAAAACCCGTTGATGAAACAAGTATCGATATCTTTGAGGAAGCAAAAAAGAAAGTGCAATATTTATGTGCCCTTGGATTAAAAAAAACAATGTATCTTGATTCCGAAACAAAAATTCTATCAGATAAGGAACGGATGTCTTCCAAAATAAAAACGGAAGATTTCAAACTCGTTAAAAATGAAGACTTTGTTTTCTCTTTTCAATTATTCGATGTTTTAGAAGAAAAAATTGAGCAACCTGATTTTAAAAGTGAAGATTTTAATAACATACTGGGATTGAGTAAATCGCAGACATATCGAAAGATAAAATCGTTAACGGGAATTGCGCCTAACCAACTTATCCAGGAATTTCGACTGCGCAAATCGTTGAAATGTCTTAAACAACATTCTAAAACAATTTCTGAAACAGCGTATGATTTAGGATTCAACAGCCCTACTTATTTCGCAAAAGTATTCCGAAAAAGGTTTAACAGCACTCCTACCCATTTCACAAAAATTTCAGAAGGCAGCTAGTTTTATCAACCGTCCTTTTGAATCAATTGTTATAGTTTTTGAATAGAACATGCTATTTAATTGAAATCCAACAACCTATATTTGTACAGTTATTTTAAAGGCTATTCTGAAATATTCAATAGCCATCCATTAAAAAGTGGCTTATTTATTTAATTTAAAAAGGTAAAATAGATTATGAATACCAGCGTAAAAGATTTAGCGGCACTAACAATCGATGCATTTTCTTCTCAATTAAGAGGAAAAATAGTTATGCCTTCAGATGCGAGTTATGATCAGGAACGAAAACTTTACAATGGCATGATGAATAAACTTCCGGGCATGATTGTGAAGTGCTTGGATGTCGCAGATGTTATTGCTTCAGTAAACTTTGGCAGAGAGAACAACTTATTAATATCGGTCAGAGGCGGCGGTCATAATGTTGGCGGATTGGGTTTATGTAATGATGGTTTGGCTATCGATTTGTCAGGTCTCAAATTCGTTCGCACTGATGTTGCCAATAAAACTGTCCGGGTTGGCGGTGGTAATCTATGGGGTGAAGTCGATCATGCAACACATCCTTTCGGGCTTGCTGTTCCAGCCGGAATAGTTTCTACAACAGGAGTTGGCGGATTAACTCTTGGAGGCGGAGTTGGATATTTATCGCGTAAATACGGCCTTACGATTGACAATTTATTGGAAGCCGACATAGTTCTGGCTGATGGTTCTATTGTAACCGTAAATGCTGAGCAGAATACAGATTTGTTTTGGGCAATTAGAGGCGGCGGTGGAAACTTTGGAATTGTCACATCTTTTAAATTTCAGGCACATGACGTAAAAAATGTTTTTGCCGGACCCACACTGTGGCCAATTGAAAAGACAGAAGAAATAATGGAATGGTATCATGAATTTCTGAATAATGCGCCTGATGAATTGAACGGATTTATCGCGACAATGATTGTTCCAGGTGCACCATTTCCCGAGCATTTACACAATAAACAATTCTGTGCAATTGTATGGTGTTATTGTGGTGATATGGACAAGGCCGAAGAAACCTTTAAACCGATATTAGCGAAAAAACCGCTGTTTGAGCATGTTGGCGAAATGCCTTATCCAAGGGTACAATCTTTATTTGATGAATTACTGCCATCAGGTATGCAGTGGTACTGGAGAGCTGATTTTTTTGATGAATTGGGACCTGAAATCAGGGCAACACATTTAAAGCATGGATCTAATATACCAACACCGCTTTCGCAAATGCATTTATATCCAATAAGTGGCGCCGCCGGAAGAGTTGGGAATGAAGAAACACCATGGGCTTACAGAGATGCAAAATATGCGGGTGTAGTAGGTGGGGCTGATCCTGATCCGATAAATGTAGAGAAGATGACTAAATGGTGCAAAGATTACTGGGAAGCATTACATCCCTATGCATCGGGCGGAGCATACTCTAATTTTATGATGGATGAAGGGCATGAAAGAGTAAAAGCATCTTACAAAAATAATTATGACAGGCTTGTTACCATAAAAAATAAATATGATCCCAATAATCTATTTAAAGTAAATCAAAATATTAAACCATTAGTGTAAAATAAATAAAATAATAGAGATGCACCATAGATGCGTATGTTGGACGCAACAAAAATTATTGTAAGTATCTCTTCAATCAATAGCCCGTGAACAGCGGGTTTTTGTTTATATCAACATTATAATTAGACTGCATATTTCGCTTTCAGTGTATATAATTTTTCCATATCTAAACACTTGGACACATCCCACTACAAGAAATAAACAATTCAACTGAGTTCTGTTGATATGATGAATCAATTGTTATCGTTTTTGAATAGAACGTGCTATTTATTCGAATTTCACGAACTTATCTTTATATCAGTTATTCTAAAAGATATTCTGAAATATTCAAGAGTATCTATTAAAAGTAGCTGCGTAAAATTTAAAACAGAAATCATTTAAACCAATAAAGGAGAAACACCATGTACAAAATCATATTCATTTTATTAATCCTGGTTATACCATTTATGCTGCTCGCACAGAGCAATCGAATTAACGTTCCGGATGATTTTACTAAAATACAGGACGCCATAAACAGTTCTGTTGACGGAGATACTATACTTGTAGCGCCTGGTACCTACTATGAAAACGTAAACTTCAGGGGTAAAAATGTTCTGGTATCAAGCTATTATTTATTTGATGAAGATGCCAGTTTCATAAACACTACTACAATTGACGGTAGTAAACCCAAATTTCCTGATTCTGCAAGTGTCGTTTTATTTTTAAGTGACGAAAAAAATTCAGCAATACTCCAGGGTTTTACTATAACCGGCGGGAAAGGAAGCCGAGTACTTGATCACGACATTAGTCAAATCGTTCGATCTGGTGGTGGAATTATTATCGATCACGCTTCGCCAACTATCAGGCACAATATCATTGCTAATAATAATGCCACAAATTCCTCGGGTTTCGCGGGAGGCGGGGGTATAGCTGCCCACCGTTCAAGCGCAATAATTAGTAATAATATTATATACAAAAATAATGCTGAAGATGGCGGAGGTGTTATCCTGGGGCATTCAGGAGTTTTATGCAGGAATAATGTAATCGCTTATAATACAACTACTCCTACCAATTTTGGAGGTGGTGGGGTTTTTATTCATGGTGTGCAGGGTAAATTTATAAATAATACAGTTGCATATAATTCTTCGAAAAAAGGCGGTGGTCTTGCAACACATGATGGTGATAATCCTACTGTAAATATAGAAAATTGCATTATTTATGGTAATACCACAGGTTCTTCAAATACACAAATAACGGGTCCGGGCACATTCAATATTACCAATACTAATATTGAAGGGGGCTGGGCAGGAGATGGGAATGTTGATGAGAACCCTCTGTTCATGAAAAACACACCTTTAATCCTGCAGGATGGTTCTCCCTGCATTGATAAAGGCGACACGAGCACCGCCAGCCATGACTGGGAAGACCCGGATAATCCTGGCTTCCCTTTACTCCCAGCACTTGGTACACTGAGAAACGACATGGGCGCCTATGGCGGTAATCACTTTAAGTCGATGCCATTTACTGATCTGGTTTCCGCGATTGAGGATGAAAACGGAACTATTCCGGATAAATATGTATTGAACCAAAACTACCCCAACCCTTTTAATCCTTCAACAACGATAAGCTATTTTCTTTCAAAGCCGGTAACTACTTCTCTAAAAGTGTATAATATATTGGGTAAAGAAGTTAAAGCGCTGGTTAATGGGTATCAAATGGGCGGGAAACATACAATAGTCTTCGATGCGAGAAATTTAGCATCCGGTGTGTATTATTATAAATTACAAGCCGGTTCGTTTAGTCACACCCGCAAAATGATATTGATCCGTTAATTTTCTTTTTCAAATTTTTTATCTGATTTTTAGGGCATGAGGATTTTTCTTATGCCCTTTTTTACGTTTCTAATTTCACTCTTTTTACAAGCAAGGAAAAAGTAATATCGGAAGATTTACCATAAGATCGTATTACAGCAAAGCTACATTCTCTTTATTTTTTGTATCCTCTCTAATATTGTGTTGAATAATTTTATATT
>JAFGKZ010000018.1 GCA_016928315.1 Calditrichaceae bacterium | reverse complement strand
TCTTAACGTTACATGAGTCTTTTTTAATCCAATTTAGTATTTTCATGATTCTAATATTTTTCTAAATAAAAATCTTGTACCAATTTGGACTCACTAAAAATCTGTAAGACTTTTAATACTGAACCGGATATATCAAAATATAAATTAGAAATATTAGTTTAAAACTTTCGATGAATCCCTGATAATCAATTCCGTTTTTAAAACAACACGTTCAATGGCTAGGGGCGCCGATGCTTCGATATTTCTAATCAGTATTTCCGCAGCTTTCATACCGATTTCATGCTGCGGCGCTCTGATTGTGGTAAGAGGCACAGGATATATTTTTGCGTAAAAGATATCATCAATACCAATGATAGATATATCATCCGGGATATCTAAATTTAATTCTTTTAAGGCCATCATTACCGCTAATGCCTGTTGATCATTAAAACAAACAATAGCCGTTGGGTAATCTTCCCGATTTAAATTGTTAAAATACTCCATCGTTTTACAGTAACTTTCAACATGCTTAGAACCGATAGGAACAATCATTTCTTTTTTAAAAGCTAATGTACGTTCGCTGAATGCATGCCGAAACCCTTCGATTCGCTCCTGGGTATGCGAAGACTGAATAGGACCGGTAAAATGTACAATTTTTTGATGGCCGCTATCTATCAGATATTTGACAGCCTGTTTTATCGCATCTAAGTTGTTAATGGCAACAACATTAGCTTGTATTCCTTGAACATCCTCGAGTAAGACGAATGGATAATTTAACATCTTAAGTTTAAATAGATGTTCGATTTCAGCAACGCCATTGACCAGAGGCGCAATGATAGCTCCCTTAATGTCTTTTGCAGAAAAAAGGTTCGCAAATTTCTTTTCGTCTTCATGATCATTTTCTGAACTGGTTACAATAACAGAATAACCGTGTTTGTTTGCATATTCTTTTACACCGGAAACAATTGTAGTATAAAATGGATAATTAATATCCTTAATTATGATGCCAATACTTCTGTCCTGTTCTGTATTTTTTAGGCTACGGGCAATGCCTTTAGGGCGGAAATTAAGATCTTTCATTACGCTTATTATTTGATCCCGGGTTTCTGTTTTTACCGATCGTTTTGCATTGATTACAGCTGATACTGTTCCTTTTGAAACTTTCGCTTGTTTTGCAACATCTTCTATTGTCACTTTTTTCATTCGTACTCCATCACCTAATAACATTTCCGCAAAAAATATAACGGTTAAATTTTTTGTAAATAATATATGAAATGGGATAAATTTGCACTGCCAGATTCACTGACAATCGGGCACCTTAAGGTAAAAAAAAGAAGTATAATTTTCAAGAAACTTCCTCAATGAAAAATAGAAAATTTGTTTAAGGGATTTTTAAAGCAGGCGATTGTTGATTATCAAATCTATAACATACCATTGATTCAACAATTTTTATGGAGCTTCAAAAATACAATCCGAAATTTTATTTTATTCTGTAAATTTTTTAACTTTACTCCATATCTCACGTAAACTGCAAAATATTAACACGTATGATGCTGTGAAGATAAAGGGGCAAATAATGCTTAGAATTCTACATATATTTGCAATCACAATTATTGTATTTTTTTACTCAGCTTCGGCAATCAACGAGGCAAATTTATATCAGGAGCAGAATATGAAGTCCGGCGCTTTTTATACAGATAATTATGAAAATCTTTTTGTTTCGCTTTTAGGATTAAATCCGAAAGCAGTTAACGAAAAAATTAACGATGCCTTTAATCAATTATATTACGGTGATGATAAGACTCAACGGTTATATTTTCCGGTTGGTGCGGATATGGCTTATTTTAAGGATGTTTACAATAATGATGTCAGAAGTGAAGGGATGTCCTTTGCTATGATGATTGCTTTACAATTAAATCGGCAGAAGGAATTTAATCGATTGTGGAAATGGACAAAAACATATATGCATCATAAAAAAGGTCCACGCAAGGACTATTTTGCCTGGCAGTGCAGAACGGACGGCGGTATTATAGATTCCAGCTCAGCTTCGGATGGTGAAGAATGGTTCGCAACTTGTTTATTCATGGCTTCAAATAGATGGGGAGACGACGATGGTATTTATAATTACAGAGTGGAAGCGCAAAAAATTCTCGATGCCATGCTCAGCAAAATCACAAAATCGGATAACGAGAACGAGATAACCAATATGTTCAATATGAAGGAAAAAATGGTTGTTTTTGTTCCCAATGGACTCGCCGATAACTTTACCGATCCTTATTATCATTTTCCTCATTATTATGAATTGTGGGCAAGATGGGCTGATAAAAATAATGATTTTTGGGCGGCTTGTGCTGAGAAAAGTCGTGAATTTTGGAAACTAAATATTCATCCCAAAACTGGTCTGTCTTCTAATTATGCAAAATTTGATGGTACACCTTATGATGCGCCGTGGGGAGGTAATCATAATGATTTCCGGCATGATGCCTGGAGAGTGGCGATGAACATCGCCCTGGATCATGTATGGTTTAATAAAGATCCCTGGCAGGTAGAACAATCCAATCGTCTGCTAAATTTCTTTTATGCTCAGGGAATTGATACCTATGGTTCATTATATACAGTTGATGGCAAAGTATTATCTAAAGAACACAGTACTGGTTTGGTTGCCATGAATGCAGTAGCTGCCATGGCAGCTGATATCCAACAACGTAAAGAATTTGTCAAAGCCTTGTGGAATGCTCAAGTGCCCGATGGTGAAGGCAGATATTTTGATGGAACATTATACATGCTGGCTATGCTTCAGGTGAGTGGTAATTTTAAAATATATAAGTGACGGAACAATCTATTTCAGGCTATCAATATTGCACCTCTGTAAACCTGAATAGATTTGACATATAGGTTTAATATCAGTAAAATTGAAACGGTTCAATTTGGTCTGAACTAATTTCTTGTTTTAATGGAATTACCTGTTCTTTATTAAAATTTTAACTTTCTCAATATGCTGATAAACTATTCATAAAAATAGGAATTACTGACATGATTAATAATATCCGGCGAAACAGCATACATTTAAATAACAACTTTTTCTTATTCTCTGCGCTGATAATCCTTTCGGTCATTTTTCTTTTATTAATAACTGCCTGCTCGGCAGATTCTATAGATAATCCTTCTGCAAATTACATTTCCGAAACTGCTGATGCGGATTACTTTACTTTGACACAGAAAGGTTTTTCTACGCCGATCCTTGTGAGTTCTGAAGATTTTTCGGGAGTTTTACGCGTAGTTAACCTTTTGCAGACGGATATATTTAAAGTGACGGATGCAAAACCGGAAGTTATAAATGATATCAACAGGGATATAAAGAATGTGGTCATTGTTGGTACTATTGGAAAAAGTCCGGCCATAGATCAGCTAATCAGAGCGAATAAAATTGATGTCAGTGATATCAAGGGGAAATGGGAAACATTTCTTATTCAGGTAGTGGATGATCCCATGCCAGGTGTGGATAGAGCTTTGGTCATCGCCGGCAGTGATAAACGCAGCACTATTTACGGGATGTTTGATCTTTCTGAACGTATCGGTGTTTCCCCGTGGTATTGGTGGTCCGATGTGCCTGTTAAGAAAAAATCAGCAATTTATGTGAAACCGGGACGATATACGCTGGGAGAACCGGCTGTTAAATATCGGGGTATATTTTTAAATGATGAAGCCCCTGCGCTTACCGGTTGGGTTCAGGATAATTATGGCAATTATAATCATAAATTCTATGTACATGTTTTTGAATTGATTCTGCGTCTGAGAGGTAATTTTCTGTGGCCGGCTATGTGGAATAATGCCTTTGCCGATGATGATTCGTTGAATATGATCCTGGCTGATGAGTATGGCATTGTTATGAGCACATCCCATCATGAACCGATGATGCGTGCCGATAAAGAATGGAATCGCTATGGCAAAGGCCCATGGGATTATGCCCGAAATCCTGAAAATCTTTACCAATTTTGGGTTGAAGGTGCCAAACGTTATAAGAGTCGTGAATGTATTTTTACCATGGGCATGCGTGGACAGCAGGATACGCCGATGAGTGAAGGCCAAAATATTGAATTGCTGGAAAAGATTGTCAAAGATCAGCGGGAAATTCTGACCAACGTATTTAATGATAGGAATATTGCCACCGTGCCGCAGGTCTGGTGTTTATACAAAGAAGTGCAGGCCTATTACGAAAAAGGTATGCGTGTTCCGGAAGATATCACACTACTTTGGTCCGATGACAACTGGGGCAATATCCGCCGTCTGCCATTAGCCGAAGAACGAGATCGTATTGGTCGTGCCGGGGTGTACTATCATTTTGATTATGTTGGCGGGCCAAGGAACTATAAATGGCTGAATACCAGCCCAATCGCCCGGGTATGGGAGCAGATGCACCTGGCTTACCAATACGGAGCGGATCGAATATGGATTGTGAATGTGGGTGATCTAAAACCTATGGAATTTTCGATCAGTTTCTTTCTAAAATATGCCTGGGATCCTGAGGCTATCAAAGCTTCGGATTTGCCGGAATACAGCAGGCAATGGGTAGCTGAACAATTTGGCGAAGACCATTCTCAGGAAATCGCGGATATCATTACCGGTTATCTCAAGTTTAACAGCCGGCGCAAACCGGAATTATTATCGCCGGAAACATACAGTCTTACCAATTACAGGGAAGCTGAAACCGTAGTTAAGGAATATAATGCACTGGCACATAAAGCAAGAATAATATACGACTCGATGCCTGCCGACTATAAAGATGCCTTCTACCAGTTGGTGTTGCATCCAGCGGAGGCCTGTGCCAATTTAAATGATTTGTATATTACTGCAGGAATGAATCGTCTGTACGCCAAGCAAGGCAGAGCGGCCGCTAATCCGCTTGCCGAACGTGTTAAAGAATTGTTTGATAAGGATGCAGAAATCACAGAATACTATCACACGGAATTAGCCGATGGTAAATGGAATCATATGATGTCTCAGACGCATATTGGATATACGTACTGGCAGCAGCCTCCCGAGAATACCATGCCGGAAGTGAAAACGATCAGTCTGCCTGATAAAGCTGAAATGGGAGCGGCTATTCAAGGTTCGGCTAAATGGTGGCCGGAAGAGGAAACGCCGGCAAGACTGCCGGTTTTTGATCCGTTCAACAATCAAAAATTCTATCTGGAAATATTTAATCGTGGTAAAAAACCATTTGAGTTTACTATAGAACCCGGAGCGGACTGGATTATTGTTTCGGATAAGACCGGCCTGATTGAAACGGAAATGCGTGTCTGGATTAGTATTGATTGGAGCCTGGCGCCAAATGGTTTAATAGAAGCTCCGATCATAATTAAGGGATCGGAAGGTTCTGAAGTAAAGGTGATGGCGGCCGTCAATAATCCTGAAGAAAAAATAAAGGGTTTTGTTGAGAGTAATGGCTATATATCTATTGAACCGGAACATTTTTCTAAAAAAGTAACGTCAGGAAGTATTGACTGGATTGTTATTCCAGATTTTGGACGCACTTTGTCCGGCGTAACAATGGCGCCTGTAACATCAGCGGAACAGATACCCGGCGGCAAAAGTCCGCATCTGGAGTATCCGGTGTACTTATTTAGTGAAGGGGAAGTGAAGGTAAATGCCTATTTGGCGCCAACAATGAATTTCAACAGTAAACCGGAAGGCATTTGTTTTGCAGTATCTTTTGATGATGAAAAACCACAAATCATCAAAATGACTTCTAACCCAAATCCCCCTGATCTGAACTATGATCCGGTCTGGAATAAATGGGTTTCTGAAAATATTAATATCCAGTTTTCCAAACATAATATTGAAGAGCCGGGTAAACATACTTTAAAATTTTGGATGGTGGATCCGGGCGTTGTTCTACAGAAACTAGTGATCGAAACAGATGAGATTGGATCCAGTTATCTTGGGCCGCCGGAAAGTGCGCTCGTGAGATAGCCTGCAGATATCACACCAGAATATTTGTATTCAAACAGGAGGGAAATCATGTTTATATTTAATAAGCTTTTTTCTCATGTATTCATATTATTTTTAATTTTAATGGCAGGATGTGGTACGATGGAAAATAACAAAAATGTCAAACATCAATTTACTAATCCTATCCTGAGTGGATTTTATCCTGATCCAAGTATTTGTAAAGCAGGTGATGATTTCTATTTGATCAATTCTACATTTTCGTACTTTCCGGGAATACCAATTTTCCAAAGTAGAAATCTTATAAGTTGGAAACTAATCGGACATGTGATGAATCGTCCCGAGCAAATGAATTTGGATGGGCTCGGTTTGTCACGCGGTATTTTTGCTCCGGCCATCAGTTATAACGAAGGTATGTTCTATGTGGTTTGTACACTGGTAGATGCGGGAGGAAATTTTGTAGTTACCAGTAAAAAACCTGAAGGGCCGTGGTCTAATCCGGTTTTTATGCCAGAGATTGACGGCATTGACCCGTCTTTGTTTTTTGATGATGATGGTAAAACCTGGATAGTGTATAACAGTATTCCGCCTGAAAGTAAATCATTATATGATGGACATCGTACCATCCGCTTGTATGAATTTGATAAAAATAATTTAAAGGTTATCGGGGAAGAAAAAATTCTGGTGAACGGCGGAACGGATATCCGGAAAAAACCAATATGGATTGAGGGACCGCATCTATATAAAGTAAATGACATGTATTATTTAATGTGTGCAGAAGGGGGCACATCAGAGTGGCATTCGGAGGTTATTTTCAAGAGTGATAATATTGACGGACCATATACACCTTACGAAAATAATCCCATCCTAACCCAGCGTCATCTGGATCCTAAAAGGGAAAATGCTGTCACCTGCACGGGACATGCTGATATGGTTCAACTGAGTTCCGGTGACTGGTGGGCTGTTTTCCTGGGCTGCCGTCCCTATCAACCTTATGAAAATAATCATTTTAATACAGGCCGGGAAACCTTTTTGGCTCCGGTAAAATGGATAGACGGCTGGCCGGTTATTAATCCGGATCATGAGCAGGTTCAGAATAAATATGATTATCCGATTCCAACTGACGATAAGATCGATCAGGCGCCCTATGGCGATAACTTTACCGTTAAAGATGATTTTAATTCCAGTGCACTTGGTTTAGACTGGTTGTTTCTGCGGACGCCGCATGAAAAATGGTATCACCTGGAAAAGAAAAAGGGCAGGTTGAGTATTCAACTTCGAAAGGAAACCTGTTCAGGCAAAAAAAATCCAAGTTTTATTGGCCGCAGGCAGCAGCATTTAAGCAGTTCAGCAATTGCCGCAATGGAATTTGAGGCAAAATCGGAGAATGAAAAAGCCGGATTGTTGATTTTCCAGAATGAAAGTCATTATTATTTTATCTGCAAATCCATGACTAATAATGATCAGGTCATTCAATTATATCAATCAACTGAAAACGTTAAGACGCCTAACCAATTAAAATTATTGACTGAACAGGCAATACAGAATAAATATGCCTCGGATCCGGTTTATCTGAAAATCGCATCCAATGGCGGCCTGTATTCTTTTTACTATTCATCGGATAATGCCAACTGGGAACCGCTAAAAGAGAATGTTGACGGGACTTTTCTGAGCACCAAAACCGCTGGTGGTTTTGTCGGATCGATGTATGCCATGTATGCAACTTCCCTTGGCATTGAGAGCGCCAACATTGTACACTTTGACTGGTTTGAATATACAGGTAACGATGCTGCAAATAATTAATAGCGCCCGGTATGATATTGATTTGTTATTTGAATTGCATAGCAGATTATGTTATACTAATTTTTAAAAATTGGAAATGAGGATACATAATTAGTGATAAGGAACTTAAAGAACATTTGAACAATAGTGTAAAGGTCTAAAGGATGAGTGAGTTAATCAAGCAAATTGCCTACTGTATTGAGCGTGGAAAAGTAAATAAGATGTCGCCTTTTCCCAATGATATGAAGGAACAGCCGGGTACCGATGAGCTGACAAAACAAGCTATAGAAGAAGGGATTGGGCCTGATGTGATTTTAGAAGCCTGCAATGACGGTATGCAGAAGGTTGGCGATAAGTTCGGACGTAATGAGGTATTTGTGCCGGAATTGCTGATGGCTGCCAAAGCCATGAATGCGGTTATGGAACATCTGAAGCCGTTCTTTGCTGCAGGTAATCTTAAAGTAAAAGGTAAATTTGTATTAGGAACTGTTGCCGGTGATCTGCATGATATCGGTAAAAATCTGGTTTCCATGGTTGTAGAGGGCAATGGTTGGCAGGTTATTGATTTGGGTGTTGATGTAAAGACAGAAAAATTTATCAGTGCAGTTAAAGAAAATCCCGGATGCGCTGTAGGATTAAGCGCTTTATTAACGACCACGATGGCAAATATGGAAAAAACCGTATCAGCAATCAGAGAAGAATGTCCCAGTGTTAAAATAATCGTTGGCGGCGCGCCAGTAACGATGAATTCTGCTAAAAGAATGGGGGCTGATGGGTATTCGCCGGATCCCCAGGGAGCCGTTACATTTTTGAATCAGTCCGTAAGCATAGGATAATTTATATAGAAATATTAGAATTCGGCAGTAAAAATGAAATCGATTCTTAAAAGATTAAATCAAGAAAAAGTCCTTGTATCGGATGGCGCCTGGGGCACATTTTTACACAAGCGGGGCTTGCAGCCCGGAGAATGCCCGGAATTGTGGAATGTTACTCAGCGTAATGATGTGCTGGCCATTGCGAAAAGTTATATCGACGCCGGCGCTGATATGATTTTAACCAACAGTTTTGGCGGCAGCCCTGTAAAACTGGCGCATTATGGATTAAAAGACCGTGCTTCTGAACTGAACCAGGCAGCCGCAGAAATTTCCCGGCAAGCGGCTGGGGATGATCATTATGTTCTTGGCAATATCGGGCCGACCGGCGTTATGCTGATGATGGGTCAGGTCTCTGAACAGGAAATGTATGACGGATTTAGCATCCAGGCCGAAGCGCTAAAGCTGGGCGGGGCAGATGCCATTTGTATCGAAACGATGGCGGCGCTTGATGAAGGCATTCTTGCCGTGCGCGCCGCAAAAGAAAACACCGATTTAGAAGTAATCTGTTCATTCACGTTTGAAAAAACCATTCAAGGTGATTATAAATCTATGATGGGCGTATCGCCGTCCGAAATGATCAAGGCAATTAAAGATGCAGGCGCGGATATTATTGGTACAAACTGCGGCAATGGTTTTGATCAGATGATACCCATTGTGGAAGAAATGAGGAAAGCGGACGCCGCTATTCCAATTCTTGTACATGCGAATGCCGGTATACCACTAATTGAAGAAGGTGAGACAATCTTTCCTGAAACCCCGGAAATGATGGCTTCAAAAGTTTATGAGCTTATAAATTGCGGGGCAAATATTATAGGCGGATGCTGCGGAACAACGCCTGATCATATCCGGGCGCTGGTTAAGGAGATTAAAAAGCTTTGATAAACAGCGCAGCAATCCGGGTTGGAAATGGAACCCCTGTATTTAATGTAAAAATAGATGTTAATAATCTCAAAATCAGCATAAAAGATGTTTGCTCACGGATGAGTAATGGGACACAGTCCCTTGATGCCCATTTTTATGAAATCATCAATGAGATATTTGCACATCTTAGTGAAAAATGCCGGATCCGCGCGGGATATGTAATCTGCCCGGCAGATTTTAACCTGACCAGTAATAGAAAATCAAAAGTCGGTAATATCCATTTTAATATGGGAAAAATCGTAACCAGTCAGCTAAAAAATGCTGTGCAGATGGCTGTGTTTGCCTGCACTATTGGGCCGGATATGGAAAACTGGTCAAGGCATTCAATGGAACAGGATAATCCGGCTGAAAGCTATTTGATAGATAGGACTGCATCTGTGCTAACCGAAAAAGCAGTAGATTATCTGCACGAATATATCGGCGGGGAAATGGCGAAACAAAATCTGCTTATAACCAATCGATATAGTCCCGGGTATTGTGACTGGCCAGTGTCCGACCAGCATCTGCTGTTTTCATTGTTTCCGCATAATTTTTGTGGAATACGTTTGAATGCATCGGCGCTGATGCATCCGATCAAATCAGTGAGCGGCGTGATCGGAATTGGACCGGATGTAGAATTTAAAGAATATATGTGCAATCGATGCCGTATAAAAGAATGTACCTATCGAAGAAAACATGTAAAAAATACGAATACAATTATCAGAGGAATTGCGTTATGACAGATCAACAATGGGAAGCATTATTAATGGTGATTAAAGGTGAAACCGTTGCGCCTATGCCGGTAGGTTTTGTGATTGACTGCCCCTGGCTGCCAAACTGGTACGGTATCCGGATACTCGACTATTTCTCAAATGATCAACTATGGCTGGATGCCAATTTAAAAGCAATAAATGATTTTCCCGAAGTTATATTTCTGCCGGGTTTCTGGTCGGAATTTGGCATGTGTACCGAACCCTCGGCGTTTGGCGCCCGTTGTACTTTTCCTGACAATGAATTCCCTCATGCGCACAGAGTAATTAAATCTGCTGATGACATTGATGATCTGCCTCAACCTGATCCTTCAAAAGACGGATTGCTGCCATTTATGCTCAATCGTTTAAAACTGGCTCAACCAAAAATAGAAGCAGCCGGTCATAAAATTCGTTTTGCCGTTGCCCGCGGACCTCTAAATATTGCCAGCTACCTGATGGGTTCAACTGAATTTTTAACCATGATGATGATGCAGCCGGATAAAGCAGATAACCTGATGAAAAAGATTACTACTTTTTTAAAAGATTGGCTGACTCTTCAGAGAGAGACTTTTCCAAGTATTGATGGAATTTTTCTTTTGGATGATATTATTGGCTTTATGGGCGAACCGGAATTCCGGCAATTTGGTCTGCCTTATTTTAAAGAACTGTATGATGAAAACGTTACTGTTAAATTTTTGCATAATGACGCGCCTTGCCGGGTATCCGCGCCTATTCTGCCGGAAATCGGAATCAATCTGTTTAACATGGGTTTCGATGTGAGTCTGAGTGAGCTGAAAGAACTGACTCAAAATCAAATAACCATGCTGGGTAATTTGCCTCCCCGTGATGTGCTGGCTGGCGCGGACGCGGCATTTGTGAGCGGTAAAACAATAGAAATGATTGATGCGCTTAAGGATAGAACAAGAATTATTGCATCATGCGGCGGGGGTATGCCGCCGGACGTGAGTTCAGAAAACATTAAAGCATTTATAAAGGCGGTACAGGGTTAGTGGAATATCAGCAGAGCAGACATTCGGTTATAATTTGAATTGAACTGCGGGTTTGATTTTATTATAAATATTAGAAAGAATTTACCCGGCCGATAGGATTTATCTTTAATGTTGAAAGCGGCTAATAAAATCAGTACAACAGAAATGAGTATCTTAATGCAATAAACAACTGAATGAAGTTACTAATCAATAAAAGGGTGGAAGTGGATAATGACAAATCTAATCAACAGTATTAATTCGGATAAAACTAAGGTCGGTTATGTTCGATGGACGATTCTTTTCCTGGTTTTCCTGGCCACTACCATAAATTATGTGGACCGGCAGGTTATCGGAATTCTTGCGCCGACTCTGAAAGAAGAAATTGGCTGGACGGAAATTCAATACGGCTACATCGTTACAGCGTTTACATTTGCCTATGCCATCGGACTACCGCTGATGGGAAGAATTATCGATTGGATTGGCACTAAAATCGGATATGCCATATGTTTGACCGGCTGGAGTTTTGCAGCTATTGGTCATGCTATTGCTAATTCAGTTTTTGGTTTCGGTTTTGCCCGTTTTTGGCTGGGTGTTTTTGAAGCCGGTAATTTTCCGGCAGCGGTTAAAACGGTAGCCGAGTGGTTTCCTAAAAAAGAAAGAGCATTGGCTGTTGGTTTGTTTAATGCCGGTTCCAATGTAGGAGCTATTATAGCCCCGCTGATTGTACCTTGGATCACCATAACCTGGGGCTGGCACGAAGCTTTTATTTTTACCGGGGCGATTGGCTTGCTGTGGCTGACGCTGTGGTTTTGGCTGTATGAAAAGCCTGAACAGCATAAACGTGTATCTCAAAAAGAATTGGCCTATATTCAGGCTGATCCGGCCGATCCTGCCATACAAATTCCCTGGCGAAAATTATTCAAATACCGGGGCACATGGGCCTTTGCTATGGGTAAACTGCTGACTGATCCGGCCTGGTGGTTTTATCTTTACTGGATTCCCAGTTTCCTGTTCAAAAATTATGGCATCGCTTTAAAAGATATCGGGCTCCCGTTGATTACAATTTTCTTAATGGCAGATGTCGGCAGTATTGCCGGAGGCTGGTTGTCATCATTTTTTATTAAGCATGGCTGGACCATTAATAAATCCCGTAAGATTACCATGCTGATTTGTGCATTATCGGTCGTTCCGATTATATTTGCCTCGCAGGTATCCAATTTATGGGTTGCTGTTGCGCTGATCAGTCTGGCGGCGGCGGCGCACCAGGGTTGGTCGGCCAATCTATTTACTACGGTGTCCGATATTTTTCCGCGTAAAGCCGTTGCTTCAGTTGTAGGTTTAGGCGGTACTTTTGGTGCGGTCGGCGGTATGATGATTGCCACGGCTACCGGTTTTATCCTGGAATTTACCGGAAGTTATCTGCCAATTTTTATGATTGCCGGTTCTTTGTACCTGATTGCTTTATTTGTCATAAACCTGCTGGTGCCGGAGATAAAAGAAGAGGTGATAAGTTAAACATACTTCAGTCAGCCGGGCGGAGCTGATAATTGGTTAGCGGTCATGAGTCAATGTTTGTTATCGGGGATCATTACGAATTAATGTTGGCCTTGCTCTTTTTTTATTCTAATTTTCTGCTTGACTTGTGAATTTCAATCCTGTATTATCGATGTCAAATTCTCTTAAATTGAACTGGAATTACTGATTCTGCCAGGGATGACATTTCTTACTAACTTGTTATATTTTTACTTTAGCCTGGAGATATAATGAAAAATCCGGCAGAATATCTATCCGAAATTAAAGATTACTTTTTTAAAGACAGAAACCTATTCGAATTTGATTCTGTTCAGGCTGAAGAAGACAAATTAATAAAAGAACGACGTAAACGGCTGAACATCCCTGAAGGCAATCCACAAAAAGATGCCGTTGGTCTGGCTTTATCCGGCGGCGGCGTGCGCTCGGCCACCTTTAACCTGGGGCTTCTTCAGGCGCTGT
>JAFGKZ010000250.1 GCA_016928315.1 Calditrichaceae bacterium | reverse complement strand
TTGCTTCGGATTAACGATTCCCGTTGGCCGGCTCGTTCGAGACTTTCACTCTATAGAGCAATGGTATGCGTAGCGCACAAATAAAAATGCCGTTTCACAATAAAACGGCATTTTCTTTTAAATTACTATTCAGGTATTTCGAGAAAAATGAGCCGATCGAAAATTTCATTATCCTGAAGACGACGGACTTTCAGTTGAATCACCTCGCCGGATTTAAATTTACCCACTTTTTCATAAAAATCAGAGACTGATTCAATTGTATCGCCATTTACTTCATAGATGGCGTCACCTTTACTTATGCGCGCACGATTAGCCGGGCTGTAGGGTTCAATACTTAAAACAACAATGCCTGATTCCAAATCCAGATCGGATAATTGTTTCTGGTTAAGATTTGATACTTTCAAGCCCAGGTTTTTTAGATTTTTTTCTTTTTCTTCCGTTTTATCCTTGGCAACAACTGAAGTTTCACCTTCTCTCGATTGTAACGTGGCTGTGACATCCATTTTTTTACCATAGCGCCAGACTTCCAGTTTTACTTTGTCTCCCGGATTATAGATGCCTACTTTAGCCTGCAATTCATTTGTCTGATTTACCTCATATCCATTAACAGATAATATAACATCACCTTCTTTTAGGCCGGCTTCATCGGCTGCGCTCCCCTTAATCACATTAATAATCATAACGCCTTTTGGCTTGTCCAGCTTAACTCCTTTAGCCTTGATGGGATCAACCGATTCGATATATACACCTAAATAACCACGTTTTACTTCACCAAAACTCATTAAATCTTCGACAACACTTTTTGCTATATTAATAGGAACCGCAAATCCATAACCCATATAATAATTGGTCCTGGTGGCGATAGCGGTATTCACTCCGATCACCTGGCCTTTTAAGTTGAGTAATGCCCCGCCGCTGTTACCCGGATTAATGGCCGCATCCGTTTGGATAAAGTTCTCAATGCCGCCGGTTTCACGGTCCTGAATAATATTGATATTTCGGCTCAACGCGCTCACAATGCCAGCGGTTACTGTTGAGGTAAGGTATAGTGGACTTCCTATAGCCATAACCCATTCTCCGATCTCCACATTATCGGAATTGCCAAGCACAGCCACCGGCAGATCATCTGCTTCAATTTTAATTAAAGCGATTTCCGTTGCCGGATCACTTCCGATTACTTTAGCCTCATATTCACGATTATCAATCATCATTACTTTAAGCTCATCTACATCTTTGATCACATGATAATTTGTTAGAATGTAGCCATCTTCACTTATGATAATACCCGAGCCCAATCCATCCTGACGTTGTTCTCTTGGTTGTTCCCCATCCTGCGGCATTTGCC
The DNA here is from genome assembly GCA_016928315.1 of Calditrichaceae bacterium. Taxonomy (GTDB): domain Bacteria; phylum Calditrichota; class Calditrichia; order Calditrichales; family Calditrichaceae; genus JAFGKZ01. Next base: position 1,338 of record JAFGKZ010000250.1, on the reverse strand, counting down.
GGAAGAAAAAATAAAAGGGATTTTGTTCAACGCTTACACTTTTGGTTGTATAGATCGAAACAATTGACGGTCTCACTTTTTTAACTATATCAACAAACATAACATTGGGATTAAAATTAGTATCCGTCGCTTTATTCTCATCGCCATCACTATCCCAATTTGTCTCCGCTTCCGTATAAATTTTGGCTGTCTTATCACCGGCAATGGATTTATTATCCATATCAAAATTAGCAATCAGCACCATGCCAATAACAATACCGATTGTAATAAGCGCAGTAACAAACGCGAGTGAATATTTTAATCTTGGCATATCAGTATCCTTTCATTTATTTAATCTCTGCTTAAAATTATTAATCGAATTAACTGCAACAAAGCCATCGCAGCAGCTGCAACATAAGTTAAAGCGGCTGCATTCAATACTTTTTTTGCGCCGCTAACTTCCTGCGCAACCAGCATTCCATTATTTTCCAGTTGTTTTATCGCCCTGCTGCTGGCATTAAACTCAACCGGCAAAGTTACAAAATGAAATATAACAACCGCCGCAAAGAAGATTATTCCAAGATTTATTAATAGCGGTGAATTCATAAAAAACCCTATCAGAAATAATGGAAAGGCACTCCACGAAGCAAAATTGGTGACCGGTAAAATTGAATGACGCAATTGCAGGGGAACATATCCGTTCTGATGCTGAATAACATGGCCAACCTCATGAGCAGCAATGGTTAAAGCAGCCAGAGAATTACCATGATAATTCTTTTCCGATAGACGGACAACCCGTTTCCTTGGATCATAATGATCGCTTAATTCTCCCGAAACCGGCTCCACATCCACATCATGAATACCATTCTGATTTAATATATATTTGGCGGCTTGTGCACCGGTAATGCCCTGTACAGATCTTATTTTTACATATTTACGATACGTTGATCGGACCTTAAACTGAGCCCAGACGGCTAAAATAAAAGCCGGTATCAGTAACAGAAAACTTGAATCATATATAAAAAAAGGCATTATTTAATCTCCTGTTCATTTATTTTTGTTTGATAAACGTACAATTTTTTAATTTGTTCATTTTGAAATCTTAACAATACAAATCATATACCAATTATGATTTTATTTTATATGTACGCACAAATTCAATAATATTAGTAAATTATGCCAAATTATGATGAGGCGATCAAATCACGGATAATCTTTGATTTGTCAGAAAGACATAATAAGGTATGCACATCTGACATGTTCTTTTATTTTTTTAATGATTGGGACCTTAGCTCAGTAAAAAACATAATAAATGTTTATTATTAATTGATTTATCTGATTGTTGCTTATATATTAGGT
>JAFGKZ010000017.1 GCA_016928315.1 Calditrichaceae bacterium | reverse complement strand
AACTGCCAGGACGATGGTAAAATAAATTCCAAAAATTACAAAATCTATTATATGCATAAAATTTTAAAGGGCGGGTTCCAGTTCCTTATATCCTGATTGAAGAATTGCATCATTAATAAGATCATTATGTTTCTTCGGATCTGTCCAGAGTTTTTTACCTTTCTCGGGTAAGAGATCAATGGGATCGTAGTACAAATAAATCTTACTATCATCAACGCTTGGGCTGCGATAGACAGATATACCGGTTAGTTCATCATAATAATCATAACTATGTAAATCCCTTTTACCGCCGCCGCCGGGAGCATCCATTACAAATAATGGAGTATTATAGCCGGCAGTCGCTCCGCGCACAATCCGCTCGAGCTCCAATGAATCAGATACGCGGGTACGCATTTCTTCCAAACCTTTAACCATATCATGCTGATACACATAATAGGGCTGTACATTCATATAAGATAACTTGCGTACCAGATGGATCATATCTTCAGGATCATCATTGACACCACGCAATAGGACGCTTTGATTTCGCACCGTTACTCCATGCTTAAAAAGATATAGCATGGCTTCTCTGGTAATATCGGTAATTTCATTCGGACTGTTAAAATGAGTATGAAATACAACATCTTTACCCATTTTTCTGCCGAGTTCTACCGAATCAATCAAAGCCTGACTCCATTCTTTATCTGAAAGTATTTTCATCGGCAAGACGGCGGGTCCCTTACTGGCATAACGAAGACGACGCACATGTGGTATGGCTAATAGTAATTCTCCAATCTGTCGAAGCCTCGCAGGCGTCAGCATATAAGTATCTCCACCGGAAATTACCACATCTTCTATTTCAGGACGGGAAGCAATATAGGCAAACGCCTTGTGCCATTTATTTGGAACGGGTTTAAAACTAAGTTTGGCAACCAGATCTGTATCGCTGCCTATCGCATAACTTCTGGTACAAAACCGGCAATAAACCGGACAAACATCAAGCGGCAGAAATAATGCTTTATCAAAATAACGATGAACCAGACCATTAACCGGGGAATCTTCCTGCTCACTCAATGAATCAAGTACGAGCTTGGGATGATCGGGCTTGAAATCACTGGCTACCGGGATAAATTGTTTTCGTAATGGATCGTTTAATGGATTTTCCCAGTTAATCAGACTCATGATATATGGCGAGACGCGGATATTCATAGGCGCTTTAATCATACCATTATGAACATCTTCTAAAAAGCTGGGATCCACAAGTTCATCGAGGAGATCATCCAAATGGTCAACCTTTGTTACGGAATTCTGATTTTGAAAATGAACATCCATAAATTCATCTTTTGAAACATTTTTAAAGTACGGAATCTTTTGCCAAAAGCGCGTATCATTAAAATATCGATGTTCCATGTCTTTTTTTTTGACCATATCTTTTAGATGTTCGGGGATTTCGACATCCTGGAGTTTATCCCAGCGTTTATCATTTGTAATCTTATCGGGCAAATCCGATACGATATTTGCATTTTCTATAGTAGAAATATCTTTTTGTGAATATTGCATGACAATAAACCTATTTTGTGAAACGAATAAATTAGTAAAAAAACGATGTTAGGCAGGTGACTATCGAATTATTCTGGTGTACAGAATAAATTGTGGAAATTCACAATTTCTAAAATGCGGAGTTTTGTAGTATATGTCTTTACAAATATAAAACATGTTTGTAAAATAATAAATCAAATGCATCTTTCAAAATTTAATTTGGATTCATGAACATGATCGGACTAAAACAGACTAATTGACTCTGAGTTTTATGAATGGCAGTGTTAAAAGTTTTATGAAAAAATCAAAAATTTACCCCGCTCTTCCCTCCTTAGCAAGGGGGGTGTGAAATTGACGTAAGTGTTGAAAATCAAAGATTTAAAACACTTACCTGGAAAACAAAAAAACGGTTTTCCACAATTTACACATAATTACGGACCTGACTCAGGATTAATGTTTTTAAAATTCTATAAAGCATACAAAACAATCTAAATTAATTCGCAGGGGAATATACCATTTTGATTATGATGTTTATATATTACCTTCAGTGGAGTTAAAAAAAAGTGCAGAAACAGATACTATGAATGATACATCTTTAGTCATTAAAGAATTTGAAAAAACCGTTAAAAATAAGTTCGATGTTTACAACAGTTTGTTTTTAAATCTGCCCTTTAAAGGTATAAGTAACATTGGTGTACTCATCCCTTTAATGCAGCGTCATTGCAGGGAAGGTCTGGAAGCAGGCAGCGATCCAATTGAAATACTCGATTCATTTTTTAACATCCATGCAAATCTGAAGTCAGAAAATGAAAAGATTGATTTCATGTTCCGAATTATTCAATACATTGAACGTCAAATCGTACTTTATGACAGTGTTGAGGATGCCGGGTTTCCTGAAATCAAAAAATATATTGATGATCTTTCACTTAAAGATTACCTTCATCTATCGGAAAACAAAAATAAAAGTAAAGTTGTACTCGAAAAGCTGAATTCTTTCAGTACCCGTGTCGTTTTTACCGCTCACCCGACACAATTTTATACCCATGCTGTTCTGGATATTATAAGCAGATTGAGAACATACATCGTATTCAATGATATTAATAAGATAGATATTACACTGCAGCAATTGGGATTAACGTCGTTGATTAACTCAAAAAAACCGACGCCTCTCGATGAAGCTAAAAACGTTATCTACTATCTGAGAAATGTATATTATAATGCGATAGGACAGCTTTATTCGGATATCAGGCAAAATGTTTCTTCTAACCGGTTCGAAAATCCAAAAATAATTCAACTTGGTTTCTGGCCGGGTGGTGACAGGGACGGCAATCCATATGTAACCTCAGATATCACTATACGTGTTGTGGATGAGCTGCGTATGACATTGATGAAATGCTATTATCAGGATATGAAAGAGCTGGAACGTAAATTAACCTTTAGATTCATTGAAGAGATTATTGCCGATTTGAGAGCTAAAATTTATAAAACCATGTTCGATTCAAATGAGCTGATCACCTATAACAAAATATTAGATCCTGTTTTACAGATTAGAAATTTACTTATTGATAAATATAATAGTTTATATCTTGATGAGCTCGATAGATTTATCGATAAAGTAAAAATTTTTAAAACACATTTCGCGATTCTGGATATCAGGCAAAATCATAATATTCATAAACAAATTATTGAATCAATTCTAAAAAAAGAGGGTTATGTTAAAAACACTCTGAATGAACTTGATACTTCTGAACTACTCTCCATTCTGTTCAATCAAACATTTGAGATATCAAATGATCAATTTAATGATAAAGTACTATCTGATACGATTGTCCTAATCAAGCAGCTTAAAACTATTCAAAAGAAAAATGGAGAAGAGGGCTGTAACCGTTATATAATCAGTAATTCTGAAGATATTTTTTCGATAGTATTTACCTATTGTTTATTAAAATGGATTGCCTGGGATGAAGAACCCATCACATTTGACATTATTCCGCTATTTGAATCGATGGAAGCAATGGGAAATGCGGAAAATATTATGCAGACTTTATTTGAAATACCGCAATACCGGACTCATCTGGAGCAGCGGGGAAATGAGCAAACCATAATGCTTGGATTTTCTGACGGTACAAAGGATGGCGGTTATTTGCAGGCTAACTGGTCTATTTTTAAGACAAAGGAAAAATTATCATTGTTATGTAAAGAATATAATATTAAAGTAATCTTCTTTGATGGACGCGGTGGTCCGCCTGCCAGGGGTGGTGGAAAAGCACACCGCTTTTATGCCTCACAGACTGATAGAATTGCTAACCACGCCATTCAATTGACCATTCAGGGGCAAACGATAACAAGTAAGTACGGAACAACGGAACATTTCATTAATAATTGTGAACAGTTAATCACTGCGGGGCTATCTCACAGTTTATTTGAAAACGAAAATATAATTAGTGAAGAGTATCGTGATATCATTGAACAACTGGCGAATATCAGTTATAAAAAGTATCAGGCGTTAAAAAATCATAAGATGTTTATTGCGTATCTGGAAAATAAAAGTACCTTAAAATATTACGGTCAGACAAATATCGGAAGCCGGCCAGATAAAAGAGGCAATAAGAGAAAACTGGATTTAAAAGATTTGAGAGCTATTCCATTTGTCGGATCCTGGAGCCAGTTAAAACAAAACGTACCGGGATATTTTGGAATGGGTACTGCGATAAAAAATTTAATGGATGATAATAAACTGGACAGCATGAAAAGGCTATTTATAGAGGTTCCCTTTTTTAAGGCGTTAATTTTAAATAGTATGATGTCTCTCTCCAAATGTTACTTTAACTTAACCCGATACATTGCTAAAGATGAAAATTACGAAGAATTCTGGAATATTCTCCATGATGAATATAGACTTACTAAAGAGATGGTGCTGAAGATTTCCGGTTACAAGAGCTTAATGGAGGAAGAGATGGTGGCCAAACATTCCATTGCTATCCGTGAAAAAATAGTATTACCTCTGTTAACCATTCAACAATATGCCCTGCAAAAGATAGAAAAAAATAATTCTAATAAATCGGTCTATGAGAAAATAGTACGAAGAGCGCTTTATGGTAACATTAACGCCAGCCGGAATTCTGCGTAAAGCTCTTAAAAGAATATCTACTTCTAATATCATCACTTAAAACTGTGTTATAGCTGTGTCAGATTCAATTTAACATCTCTAAATTTTTTCAAATTCCATGGACCCTGGATAAATGATTTTAGTACGGCCACAAGACTAGATTGCGGAAAGTTTTTACTTGAGTTTAAATTTAGGTCTTTAAGAAAGATTAATTTATAACTAATGGCCTTTAAATATCTATTTACTTTTTTTCACTTCCTGACATTAATAATTAAAACAATAAGTCGAATATGGATATTATACTTCATCCAAATAATTATGGAGGATTTCCAAATGAAATTCAGATCAGTTCAATTGATTATCACACTGTTTATTCTGTTATCTATTTTGCTGACATTGGCAGTAGCACAGGAACAACCGGCAAACAAATCACAGGTTACCGTTTCCTGGGATGAATTTAAAAAGCTGCTCAATTTTGATGGTGAAAACATTAATATACCTTTACAGACATTCAATAAGTTACTGGCTCAAACGGGCGTTAAAACGGTTCCGCCCTATACAATCAAAGATGGTAATGTCATCTTATCAAAAGCTGAATTTCAAAAATTGGTGGATCAGATGAAAGCACCAGCTGATCCTGCAGCAAATCCTCCATTTGAATACTTGATAACGAAATCAGAGTACAATGGGAAAATGAACGAAAACGCTACCGATTTTACCGGCACGTTCAAAGTTCATGTTCTGAAAGAGGAAGGATTTCTAAATATTCCCATACTGCGGCAGAATATGGCCATTAACGAACTTACGGTTGATAATAAGCCGGCCTTGGTCGTGAGTGAAGGGGGATATCATAAAGTTATTTTAAAGGGAAAAGGCGAATACACTGTTAAAGCTAATTTCTCGGTAAAATCATCACTGGACAGAGGCCCGCACAAGATCGATCTTTATATTCAGCAAACACCCATAACGTTGTTGAATCTTGAAATCCCCATTAAAGACGCTGATCTCGAAATCCCTCAGGCTCAACAAATAGCATCAAGAATAAGAGGCAATTCAACATTGGTTTCGGCAATTCTGGCGCCCGGCACATTTGTAAGTGTGGAGTGGCGTAAAAAAGCCCCGGAAGCGGAAAAGATCCCGGCAAAATTGTATGCAGAAGTTTATCATCTCATTTCAATTGAAGATGATGCATTTAAAATAAACAGTGAAATCGTGTATAATATTCTGCACAGTGAAATTGACGGTGTTCGATTTACGATTCCTGAAAACATGAGTGTTTTAAATGTAAGCGGAGAAGGTATCGGTGAATGGCAGGAAATCGCACAGAATAACCAGAGAGTGATTCAAGTACCTTTTACCTATGGTAAAAAAGGTTCAGTCCGAATCTATGTTTCATCCGAAACACCATTAACTGAAAATGGCATGGCCAATGCCTTCATTGGATTTAAAGCACTGGATTGTGTTCGGGAAACCGGTTTTATTGCAGTTGAACTGAATACAAGTGCAGAGGTTATTCTGGCAGAAAGTGAAGGACTTGAAAAAATAGCGGTCCAGAAATTGCCACAGGTACTATTTAACAAATCGGTAAAACCGCTTCTGTTTGGATTTAAATATTTAAAGCACCCATTCAATGCTGTCTTCGATGTGAAAAAACATGAAAAAATTGCCGTGCCCATGGCGGTGATTAATTCATCCAATGCGGTCACCCTGTTTACGGAAGATGGTAAAATTATACATCGTATTATTTATAATGTGCGCAACAGCGCCAAACAATTTATGGAAATTGCCCTGCCGGAAAATGCCGATGTCTGGAGCGTCTTTGTAGGTAATCAACCGGTCGAATCATCACTGAACAGCCAGGGGAAACTACTCATTCCATTGATTCGCTCACGATCGACAAATGATCAACTGGATACCTTTCCGGTTGAAATTATTTACGCTTTAGCGGGTGATCGATTTGATTCCTTTGGCAAGCGTTCAGCAGTATTACCGGAGGTGGACCTAATTGTCAGCCAGATGATCTGGTCAGTTTATCTGCCAAATGATTATACCTATAATTATTTTAGTAGTACATTGGAAAAAGAAGAAAGTCTTCGTGGTGTAGGAAATTTATTTGGTGATGCCCGTCGGGATTATGATTCAAGTGATATGGATGATGTTTTAAGTGAATTAAGCGAAGACGAAGAACCGTCAGTACAGGTGGATAAACTGAAACGCGCCTATTCGAGAAATGAATCTAAAAGCAGTTTTAGAAACGTACCAATGCCCGAAGAACAGATTGCTCGTCAAATGCAGGCTGAAGTTGGTTTTAGCAATCGGATGGAAGGTTTACAAAAAGAAAGTGTTGCCGGAACCGCGACGGGAATTTTACCAATTCAAATTCAAATTCCAACCAGCGGACAGGTTTATCGTTTTGCCCGCACGATCATTAAATCGGATGATGTTTTATCAATACAGGTGTACTTCAGTAGTTCCTGGACTAATGATGTTTTACGGTGGCTTATATACATCCTGTTTGTATTAGTATTATGGTTGCTTCGTAAGCAGCTTGTAAAACTGATCAATTTACTTAAGTCTGTATGGATGTTAATATATGAGTGGTACAACCAACACAGTGATAGCATCACAAAAATAGCCCAATCCAAAATGACGCTGGTTGTGATTTTTGGGTTACTGATGATTACCTGGACATTTAATTACTCATTTTTAACCGTGATATTATTCTTCCTGTTCTGGGTCAGTGTAGTTTATCATATATTAAATTATCGCAGAACAAAATCATCAGAAAAAATTGAAGTTAAATTACCGGAAGAAAATGAATTAGAAGTAAAATCTAAACCAATCAAGAAAACAAAGGATAACAAATAAAAGCCAATAGTAAACTATTTGAAGAGTATTGAGTTTAATTTTTCAAGGAACCTAATTGAAAGGAAACGTCATGAAGACAGGCAAAAGAATACAGAAAAAAATAAAGTGGATAGGAGTTTTGATATTTTCCTTTTCTGCTTTGTGTTATGCCCAGTTTGAGGATGATGAATTTCTTGAAGAACAAACTTCAATTATTTGTATTCCGGAAACACTGCAAACCGCTTACGATCAATTAAAACAAGCGGATCTGAATGAAACGGATTTAAAGATGTGGTATAGTTTCGGTTCGGAATATTATAAACAGGAAGCTTATAAATCCGCTCTACCTTATTTGTGGAAAGTATTTGTTAATGATAGCAATAAAATGGGGCAGTATGCTATCAGAAAAATCGCTGATTCATATTTTAAATTGCAATACACCGATAGTACCCTATTGGCTTGTTACCGTGGATTATATCGATATCCTGAATTAACCAGTCTTCATTATTTTGCTGGATTATTACAAGTGAACCTGGCTAAAAATGAGTGCGCCCTTCCGCATTATGAGTTTTTAGTCGAGCGTTTACCTGATGATGAAAACTATCTTGACAAACTGGCTTATATATACTTTAATCTGGAGGATGAGCGGGCGATTGAAGTTCAAAAACATTTGATTGAGGTAAATCCGGAAAATCCTGAATATCATAAACGTTTGGTAGCTTACATTAAGTATTTTGATTATGATCCGCTTATTGAACTCAGGACGGCTTTTGAAAAAAATCCGGATGATGTTAAAATTATTCAAATGTTATTGCGAGCGGAATTGGATGCCGGCAACTATCAGCAAGCTTTGGAAAAGGCTACAATATTGCTGGATAAAGACTTGAATCAAAAATCAATATTAAAGCTGAGAGCCCAGGCCTATGAAGGATTAGCTAATTATTCCGCCGCTATAAATGATTACAAATTAATTCTTAACAAAAAACCAAACGATGTAGACGCCATGTGCGCGATCGCCACGGATTATAAATATATGAACAAATTTGCAGAAGGAAAATACTGGGCGGATAAAGCAAAAGCGGCAAATCCGAAAAGTGGTTTGCCTTATATTGCCATGGCAGAAATTTATGAAGCGGCGGTGCCTTATAGTCAGCAGATTGAAAATCGCGGACGTAAAATTGATGATGGCTTTGTTTATGAACTTGCTATAAGAGAATATGAACAAGCAAGTAAATATCCGGCTTATAAGGCCTACGCAAAACAGAGAATTAAATTACTTGAGCCTTTAAAACCAACCCAGGAAGAACTTTTCTTTGCTCAGGGCAATACTAAAATAACACGGGAAAGTTACATAAGCTGGATAGAACAATAATTATAATAAACCTTAGATTTCCCATAAGAAATTTTAATACCAACGGCAGGTGTTTTTAACCTGCCGTTTTTTTATTTTAAAGTAAAAATTATTTTATCTGCTTTTTTATAAAACATACGAATCGTATATTTAGTGATATAATCAATTTATCCTGTTATTTAAAATGCGAATATTTAGTTTAATCCTTACTATATTGATGTTTTGTTGTCATGTTTTTGCCCAGGAAGATCATCCAAAAGTAGGCTTGGTTTTGTCAGGGGGCGGCGCCCGGGGATTTGCCCATGTTGGTATTTTGAAGATGCTGGATTCTCTTAATTTTCCTGTTGATTATATTGCGGGGACAAGTATAGGCGGATTGCTTGGCGCGTTATATGCTTGCGGCTATTCAGGTGCAGAAATTGAAGGTATCGTCAATAAGGCAAACTGGGATGCATTATTATCCGATACTCCCGAACGAAAATCCATTCCATATCTGTTAAAATATGATGATGACAAATATCAGATACAGCTTAGTCTAAAAGGCATTACGCCTGTAGTGCCCAGCGGACTTATTCAGGGACAGAACGTGTCGTCCTTTATCTCGGAGTTATTAATAAAAGATAACCAGATTTATAACTTTGATAATCTGAATATAAAACTGCGATGTGTTACTGTTGATCTTATTACGGGTGATGAGGTGATTTTACAATCGGGATCTCTTGCCCGGGCTATGCATGCGACCATGTCTATTCCCACCATTTTTAGTCCTGTGGAATGGGGCGATTCCCTGCTGGTTGACGGCGGTCTTGTTAATAATTTTCCTGCCGATGTTGTAAAAGATATGGGCGCTGATATTATTATCGGCGTTGATATTGGCAGCCGCCTTGCCGGGAAGGATGAACTAAATTCATTAATAAACATACTTAATCAGACTTTTGTATTAACAGATTATGATCGGCAGGTTAAAAATCGTACGCTTTGTGATATGGTTATAACCCCTGATCTTGAAAACCTATCCTCTTCTGATTTTGACAACGATAAAGTACAGCATATTTTAAAAAAGGGAGAACAAACAGCGCTTAGTTATATTTCTGATCTACGACGGCTTCAAGCTGATAACAATCTTTATAAAAAATCAAAACCTGTATTTGTTCAAAATAATACAATTAATAAAAGTTTGACCGTGTACGGTATTACTATTACAGGCAATAAAAAACTAAACTTTAATTTCATCTACCGTTTGCTCGGTATCAAACCAAAAGATGAATTTAATAAACAAGTATTGAATCAACGTATTGAGCAGCTATATGGGCTGGGATACTTTGATCGAATTACTTATACAATAGAAAAAATTACGGATACAGGTATTCGTATTAATATTAAAGTTAAAGAAAAACCATTCCGAAAATTGCGCATAGGAATCCATTATGATAATTACTATGAATTGGTAGCGCACCTGGGAGTTCAATTATCAAGTACTTTTATTACGGGCGCCCGGCTTGAAACTTCGTTGGAATTTGCGGGATTGGTCAACTATAACCTGAATGTTTCATATCCGTCACGTAATTTAAATTTACCGATTTATCCCTATATCCGAGTTAATTACAAAGACATACCGGTAAATATTTACAATCCTTTTTTAGGAAATAAGTCGGCTGAATATAGTGATAAATCACATACCATAGCCGGAGGCATCGGAATATTAATGGGTAGAAGCGGAAATATTCTTTTGGAGTATAACCAGGAGCAAATGGATACCAAGCCAGGAGTTAGCAGTCTGGATACTCTTTATCATCAATCGTTCAATGATCGGTTAAGGAAAGTGCGGATGAATATTAAAATTGATATGCTTGATAATTCAATACTTCCCCGAAACGGCATTTATTTAGATGCTAATATTGATGCTTCTTATAAAGATCTCAAATCAGATGTTGAATATCAACAGTACAAAATTTCTTTTGATATGTATAATACTTTATTTAAAAATCATACCATTTCGTTGCACACATTTTATACTAATTTTGATGGTGGTATACCTATATATAAATATGTCTTTAAAGGAGGCGCTAAATCATTTGTTGGTATGTCCAATGATCAGCTTATTGGTGATAAATTTGGTTACGTGCGATTGGATTACCGATATCAATATAAGAAAGATATTTTTCTAAAACTCATCTTAAATAGCGCTGCCTATGATCTTTTTGATATGGCCGGAATCCAAGAAACAAGTAATCTTTATGGTTATGGTCTAGGCGTTAAGTTCCTTTCTATCCTTGGAACAATTGAATTTATTGTCAGCCAGGGATCAAAAAGTTTAAATCGATCTGATCAGTTTCAAACCCGTTTTTATTTTTGTGCTGGTTATTCGCTTTAAAAAGTTTCACTTCTGCTAAACCTTTTTAAATAATGAACGGTCTAATATAATAAAAGTATGTGTTAACGGTGTAACCATCGTTAAATACAATTCCGGAGAATTTTTTGGAACCACAACTGGAAAATGAACAGACAATTATCAAACAATGTCGATCAGGTGATTTGCATGCTTTTAACAAGATTTATCAGCAATATTTTGATGGGTTATACCGAACAGCATATCGTATGCTTGGAAACCGGGAAGATGCGGATGATGCCATACAAATTGCTTTTATAAAGCTAAATAAGGCAATTTCTAACTTTAGAAGCGAGGCAAAACTGAGTACTTATATTTATCGCATACTTTTTAATGTTTGCTATGATTTACATCGGAAAAAAACAGTTAATGAGAGAATTGGAGACAGAGAACCTATTTTTAATCCACAGAACGAGTTGCAAATTCATTTGGATGAAGCTATTTGTGCCTTACCCGATAAAATGCGCGCTTGTTTTGTGTTATTTGCTATTGAAGGATTTAAACAAGATGAAATTGCTGAGATGCTGGATATAAGTATTGGAACGGTTAAGGCACACATTTTTCAGGCAAAAAATAAACTAAAACAGGCTCTGAAAGGAGAGTTGGCAGCTATATGAGTAAGCAATGCGATTTTTATAAAAAACATGAATTGGGTCAGATTGATGATATGGAATTCGATCAACATGTTCAATCATGTGAATTTTGCAAGGCCATGTTGGCCGAGGATGCAAGATTGATTGAGCTGGTTAACAGTTTAAAGCGACCGGTTGATTCAGATAATGTCTGGGTAAAGATTGAAACTGATCTGAGTAAGCAAAAATCTAAAAATATTATTCATCTTATGCTAAAGAGCAACAAAATGCTATTTCGCATCGCAGCAGTTTTGATTGTTGGAGTTGCCATTAGTTTTTATTTTATCCAGCGCAATCAAATCCCGGATAAGGGTATCGTTACTTTTAGCATGCTGGAAAAACTGGATGAAAAGGAGCAAGATTATCTGAAATCAATTGAAGAACTGGAAGCAGCTACCAAGGAAAAAATGGCACAGATGGATATCGGATTGATGCTTCTCTATCGTGATAAGTTGGAAATGATTGATGAGCAAATTGCTGAATGCAAAGAAGCTTTATCAGATAATCCAGCCAATGCGCATATCCATAAATATCTGTTCGCCGCTCTAAAAGAAAAAAAGGAAACACTTCAAGAAATATATAAAATAAAACCTGAAAATTTGAAAGAGGAGAGTTAATAACCCCGCCCCTAGACCCTTCGATGGTTGCAGAGTAAGGGGATATTTATATTTAAAAGGAGTAATAAAATGAAAAGCTTTAAAATATACATGCTATTCTCCATATCATTTTCAATTGCAGCATTATGCTATTCTGCGGAAGATAAAACACCGCCCATCCAAAATGCTTCTTTATATAATGCACTAGCCGATGTAAAATCCGCTGGTATCCTATACATCAAGGATGGCAGGTATGATATGTCGATTAAAGGCTCTGATACGAATAAAATATCTGTTGAGGCTGCCCTGGAGACGGGTGGTCTCGATGAGGATTTGGAGAAGGAATTTTTCTCACAATCGGAGCTGATACTTGAACCCTATAAAGATGGGTATCGCCTGGAAATGAAGACTCCAAAAGATGATCCAAAATTCAGCCGGAATAAAGGTATTCTTGGATTATTAAGCCGATTATTTATCATCAATCGCTCAGTATCCACATCCACTGAAATGAAAATAGAGATGCCCAATAATTATTCTTTGATTATTGAAAATAAATATGGCGACATCGAAACTTTTGATATTAATGGTGAAATTGAAATCAAAAATTCTTCCGGTGAAGTAACACTTAATAATTGCGGTGGGAATCTAATTGTTCATAATAATTATTCAACAATCAAAGTAAATAATTTTAAAGGTAATGTATGGGTAAAAGGCGGCAGTTGTCCGGTTGATATTCGAAATGTGGATGGCAATGTGGACTGCTATAACAGTTATAAAATGGCTAGCGTTTCGCAGGTTACAGGTGATCTGATATTAAAAGGAACCAGTTCGGATGTAAATGTAACCGATATTGGAGGTGATTGCGAAATTCGATCGTCCTATAAGCCGGTGCGCATTGAAAATATAGAGGGCCGATTAACTGTCAACAGTGAAAGCGCTCCGGTTAATGTTTATGGCGTCGGCAAGGATGCACTTATTGAAACAAGTTATAAAGATGTTATTTTGAACAATATTAAAGGTGCGCTTGAGGTGAATGCCAACTCCTGCCCGGTTTCTGCAATCAACATTGGCAAGGATGCTTCAATTCGTACTTCTTATAAAACAATTCGTTTAGAGAAGATTGGCGGCGGCGTTGTTGTAGATGGCGGTTCCTGTCCGATTGATATCGACGGCGTTAAAAATGATGTGACTATTCATTCCTCGTATAAAGATGTACGGGTATTTAATGTAGGAGGTAAAGTGGATATTAACAGCGGTTCGGCACCGGTTACGCTTGGTCATGTTGGGGGGGATGTTAAAATTCGTTCAACCTATAAACCAATTAATGTTAGTTATATCGATGGAAATCTGGATATACACGGTGGTTCCTGTCCGGTTCTGGTCGATAGCATCGGCGGAGATATTAAAATTGAGAATTCATATAAATATGTAATTATCAAACGATCCGGCGGATCAATTGATGTGCAAGGATCCAGCAGCCCGATAGAAATCAGTGATATTATAGATTTACCTAAAGATGCAAGTATCCGATTAATAACTTCCTACAAACCGGTAAAAATTTCCCTGCCAAAAGACACTGAAGTTAAAGCCAAACTACGATCGGAATACGGAAAAATAAAATCGGATTTTCCAGTGTATTTGAATGCAGATGATGAAAAACTAAATGCTAAAGAAGGTATTCTGGTAGAAATTGAAACCAGCCAGAGTATTTATTTACTCGAAGAGTAATATTAGTAGTAAGTAAATATGATTGTGGTAAAATAAGAACTATTGGAAACAAACTCAATTTATCAAAATATCTATAAAATTGTTCAACTAATTCCATTTGGCCGGGTGGCCACTTATGGCCAGATCGCTAAAATAGTAGGCAATTGTACAGCCCGTATGGTTGGATATGCTTTAGCTGCTACACCGGAAGATATCAAAATCCCCTGGCATCGGGTAATAAACAGCCAGGGGAAAATCAGCTTAGTGGCGCTTGAGGATCTGCAGCGCAAACTATTGGAGTCCGAGGGTATAATTTTTGATAATTCGGGCAGAGTTAATTTGAACAAATATCGCTGGAATGCACAATAAATCAACCCATCCAGAAGCCTTTGCGATGTGACACACCTAATACCTTATTGCACATTGAACAAAAATAAATATAACGTTTGCCGAGAAACCCTATCAATTCCTGGAAATACAATTTCTCAATTCTTTGCTTGCAATGCGGGCATTCCGGAGTGACGTCGTTTCTTTCCTGAAGTTCAATCATTCCATCTTCCTAAAAATAAACTTGGTTGCTCAGAACACAGAGAAAATTAAAGCTTATATATAACTTATGGTTCTCTGTGGTAGCTAATTTTAAGTGTTTAATACATCTACAGATTTATATATTAGATATTCAAATCAGAAAATTATTTTGCAACTCTTTTTTGGAGTTCAGCGATGGTTGCGGGAGCATGTCCCTGATAACGGTTATTGGAGTATACCCAAACATCCAGTTCTTTTTCAATAAATTTATGGATCCAGTCAGCCCACCAGTCTAAATCCATATCACGTTTTACCCGCACATGAGAAAAATCATCCGGGATTTGCTTGCGATTTCCAAGCAATCGGACATAGACAAAATCAGAAGTCAATTCAATTATTCGGGGCATGTAATACAAATCGTTTAGAACAAGAGCTACATTATGTTTTCTTAACAAATCATAGAAATCTAAATTGTGCCAATCTTTGTTTCGGATTTCCACGCAGAGTTTAATATCTTTAAAATTGTAAATTTTCAAAAACTCGTTTAATAGGAAAAAATGCTCATTAAATTGAAATTTATAATCAAATTGCAATACAATTGGACCCAATTTGTGTTTTAATAATTGTGCTGTCTGGACGAACTGATTCCATTCTGATTCACAATTATTTAACCGTTTTTCATGTGTAATAATCTGAGGGACTTTTAGTGAGAATGTAAATGTATCCGGAGTTTTATCGTACCAGTTTTGTACGGTTGTTTTTCTTGGAATGGCATAAAAAGTTGAATCCACTTCCACAGAGTCAAATTTTTTAGCATAAAAAGGTAAATAGTCGGCTTGTTTGGTTAAATCAGGATAAAAAACACCCAGCCAGTCTTTATACGACCAGCCGGATGTTCCAAGATGAATAACAGACATGGTGCTTTAAAATTTAAAATCCATACCTAGCCTAAGTAATCCCATTCCGAAGCCTAATTCACCAACAGCAGCTAAATTATTAGTAAAGTAATAACGGACGCCTACTGATGTACCCAGCCTAAATCCGCCATTACGATCGGGTGGATCACCTCCAATACCAACATCCAAATCGTTATTTTCAATATTAAAGCCAAGGCTAAGCGCAATATAGGTATCCATAGGAATTTTTTTAATGAGTTTTACATGATATACACCGTGTGTCATGATTTCAAAATTAGAATAACTATACTCACCATAATAATAGGTTTGTGTGTAACCCGAATAGGCAAGGCTTGCTCCGATGCCTAAGCTGGTTGGAAAATGAGGAATGCTCAGGAATCCTTCCATAAGTCCAAATTCACCATTAATAATAAAACCTACAGGCGCATCGTAAGCGTCGATCAATGCCAATCTGGCGCCAACGATGATATCCCCTTTACTCAAATGCGGATTACCGGGTCCATTCATGATTCCGGCTTGTGTAAACCCAACTAGTAATAAACAAAGACCAACTAACTTAGTTAACTTCATTACGGTTCCTTTCTTCGAGGTTAATGATATTTATAAAAAAACACATAATATGTACGATTTATTTCACCATTTGATTGATTATGAAAGACGGAAAATATCAATCATTTTAATATTTCAAAATGATCGACGTCAATTTATGAAATTTTTGGTATGAAAAACAGTTAAATATATTTTAATAAAATAATGAGTGTTTAAATTAATGAAAGGAATCATAAATGAATGAATTATCCGGGAAAAGAATAGTGATGTTTATTGATAACATTTATGAAGATCTGGAATTATGGTATCCTAAAATGCGTCTTATTGAAGCCGGGGCAGAAGTTGTGGTCGCCGGACCGGATTCAGGAAAAATTTATAGTGGTAAGCATGGTTATCCCTGTAAATCGGATGCGGCGATATCCGATATAAAGGATAATGATTTTGATGGCCTGGTTCTTGCTGGTGGTTTCGCTCCCGATCGATTACGCAGGGATCCTAAAGTTCTGCAAATTACCCAAAAAATGCATCAGGACAGTAAATTAATCGCACACATTTGCCATGCAGGCTGGATAACCATCTCAGCGGGTATCATGAAAGGATTTACCTGCACGTCAACTCCGGGAATAAAAGACGATTTAATTAATGCCGGAGCTAAATGGGTAGATAAACCGGTAGTAGTAGATCGTAATATGGTATCAAGCCGAAGACCGGACGATTTGCCATTTTTTTGCACAGCAATAATAGAATTTTTAAAAAACGGTTAAATTATTCTTTATTGTTTAAAATATTCTCAATTTGCTTTAATTCTTCTACGCCAAAACTTAAATTATTTGTAGCATCGACACAATCCTTAATTTGTTCCGGATTGCTGGCGCCAATCAATGCAGAGGTTATTTCGGGCAATCGCAAAACCCAGGCAATGGCCAGTTGCGCCAACGTTTGTCCGCGTTCTTTTGCCAGTTCATTAAGCTTCTTTGCCTTACCAATAACTTCTTCGGTTACCTGTTCTTTTGTTAAAAAACCGTGAATGTTTGCAGCACGGGAGTCTTCTGGTACACCGCTGAGATATTTACTGGTCAACATTCCCTGTGCAAGGGGAGAGAAAACAATACAACCAATGCCTTCACTAGACAACACTTTTGCCAATCCATCTTCAATCCAGCGATTCAGCAGACTATATGACGGTTGATGAATAAGACAGGGAGTGCCAAGGGCTTTTAATATTTTGGCGGCTTTTTTTGTTTCATTAACATCATAGGAAGAGATGCCTATGTACAATGCCCGTCCGCTGCGAACAATATAATCCAGTGCGCTCATCGTTTCTTCCAATGGCGTTTCCGGATCGGGGCGATGATGATAGAAAATATCCACATAATCCAGACTTAACCGTTTAAGACTTTGATCCAGACTGGCAACAAGATATTTACGTGATCCCCAATCGCCATAAGGCCCCGGCCACATACCCCAGCCGGCTTTAGTAGAAATAATCAATTCATCACGATAATAGTTAAAATCCTGCGATAATATATGCCCAAAGGTTTTTTCCGCGGATCCGGCTGGTGGGCCATAATTATTGGCTAAATCAAAATGAGTTATACCCAGGTCAAATGCGGTATGGATCATTTCACGGGCATTTTCCAGTGAGCTAACGCCGCCGAAGTTATGCCACAGGCCCAGCGATATAGTTGGCAGTTTAAGACCGCTTCTTCCGCATCGGTTATACGGCATATTATCATAACGTGATTTATCAGGAACATAACTCATTATATATTCTCCTTAATACAATCGCTTTGAATAAAGATAAACAAATGGGACTAATTTGTAAATCAGATTTTTATTTACAGGCAATTTCAAATTTATTATAATAACACCTGATTGTGATTTAACTTTATAAATAGGCCAAATTGTGAAATTAAATTCAATAATTTTGCGTTGGTTCTGGTCTATATTAGAAACATTGCATCCTTTTCTGATACGGTGTTTAGATAGATTGGAGAAAAAGGTTTATTTGATAAATAAGATATCAAAATGTATTTTGGATAACGGTTTAAATTGATGTGACATAAATACCATTAAATTAGGTATTCATGATAAAAATCTAAATTTGTATTGAGGTCAAAATGAGTGAAGAAAAGAATCAAAATTACTTAAATGAAGAAGTGGATTTAGAAACCAGGGAGTGGCTGGAATCTCTTGATTATGTGATTGAGCATGGCGGATCGGAACGGGTACAGGCACTCCTTTCAGCATTGCAGAAAAGAGTTTATACGGCTGGTATTCGTATGCCATTTACAGCAAACACACCTTATATAAATACAATACAACAGGTAGATCAGCCCGCTTATCCGGGCAGCCGCGAAATTGAGCGCAGAATTAAAAGTATTATCCGCTGGAACGCCATGGCAATGGTAGTGCGTGCGAATCGTGAGGAAAATGGTATCGGCGGGCATATTTCCACCTATGCATCGGCAGCCACCCTATACGAGGTCGGTTTCAATCATTTCTTCCGAGCTCCACAAGACGACTTTAGTGGAGATATCATTTATTTCCAGGGACATGCTTCGCCGGGTATTTACGCGCGTTCTTTCCTGGAAGGCCGGTTAAGCGTTCAGGATCTTAAAAATTTCCGTCATGAAGTGCATACCAGCGGCCGTGGTTTACCATCCTATCCACATCCCTGGCTGATGCCGGACTATTGGCAGTTTGCAACCGTCTCAATGGGACTTGGTCCGATTATGGCGATTTACCATGCCCGTTTTAACCGTTATCTGGAAGACCGTGGGCTTAAACCGGTTAATGGTGAAAAAGTATGGGCTTTCCTCGGCGACGGCGAAACCGACGAACCGGAAACACTGGGAGCTATCTCTTTAGCAGCCCGGGCTAATTTGGATAATCTTGTTTTTGTGATCAATTGTAATCTTCAGCGGCTGGATGGTCCGGTGCGCGGCAATGGGAAAATTATACAAGAACTGGAAACGGTTTTTCGCGGCGCCAAATGGAATGTCATTAAAGTCATCTGGGGAGGCGATTGGGATGCTTTACTGGCTAAAGATGAAGATGGTTTACTTACTAAACGTATGTGTGAAGTGGTTGACGGTGAGTATCAGAATTATGTGGTTAAAGGCGGCGCCCATTTGCGTGAACATTTTTGGGGAAAATACCCCGAGCTGCTGAAAATGGTTGAGCATATGTCTGATGAGCAGTTAGAAAAATTGCGTTTGGGCGGGCACGATCCGGAAAAAGTATATGCCGCTTACCAGGCGGCGGTTAATCACAAAGGTTCGCCGACGGTTATTCTGGCCAGGACAGTAAAAGGTTATGGACTGGGCGAAGCCGGGGAAGGTAAAAATATTACCCATCAGCAGAAAAAATTGAACGAGGAGGAGCTGAGACATTTCAGGTCACGTTTCGGTATTCCAATCTCAGATGAAGATATTGATACGGTACCTTTTTATAAACCGGATGAAGACAGCCCGGAAATGAAGTATCTGCATGAACAAAGAAAAAAACTATTCGGCTATGTGCCTTCCCGCCGGGTGGAGAGCAATCCAATCAATAAACTGGATGAAAAATTGTTTGATGAATTTTATGCGGGTACGGAGGATCGGGAAGTATCCACAACCATGGTATTTGTACGTATCCTGGCTAAATTGCTTCGCGATAAGGAAATCGGAAAACTCATTGTGCCCATTGTTCCCGATGAAGCGCGCACCTTCGGAATGGAAGCGCTATTCAGGCAAATTGGTATCTATTCCAATGTCGGGCAGTTGTACGAACCGGTTGATAAAGAAAGTCTGCTTTATTACAAGGAAGCTAAAAACGGTCAGATACTGGAAGAGGGTATTACCGAAGCGGGTTCAATGTCATCATTCATAGCCGCGGGAATGGCATATTCAGTACATAATATTAATGCGATTCCATTTTATATTTTTTATTCCATGTTTGGTCTGCAGCGTATAGGCGATCTGATATGGGCTGCCGGAGATATGCGTGCCCGGGGATTTTTACTGGGCGGTACGGCAGGCAGAACCACTCTGGCCGGCGAGGGTTTACAGCATCAGGATGGCAACAGTCATCTACTGGCTTATCCTTATCCCAGTCTAAAAGCGTACGATCCGGCCTATGCTTATGAGCTCGCTGTTATTATCCAGGATGGTATTAAACGCATGTACATCGATCAGGAAAGCATCTTTTACTACATCACGATAATGAATGAAAATTATGCCCAGCCGGCTATGCCTGAAGGTAAGAATATTAAAGAAGGTATTATCAAAGGACTGTATAAACTGAGCGCCTCTAAAAAGAAGAAAGCTAAAGGATATGCCAATTTATTCGGCAGCGGTTCCATTCTCAACAAAGCAGTTTTAGCGAAAGAAATTCTGGAAAAAGATTATGATATTGCCGTGGACGTTTGGAGCGTTACCAGCTATAAAGAACTGCATTATGATGCGATAAAAGTTGAACGGGAAAATATGTTTAATCCAGGCAAACAAGCTAAATTACCTTATGTTGCAGAAGCGCTCAAAGACGCCAAAGGTGTTTTTGTGGCGGCTTCGGACTATGTAAGAGCCTTACCGGAATCGATTGCCAAATGGGTTCCGGGAGAATTATTTACGCTGGGCACGGACGGATTTGGCCGCAGTGACGGCCGCCGGCATCTCCGAGAATTCTTTGAAGTTGATGAACGCTATATTGTTTTGGCCGCATTACATCAGTTAAAAAAGGAAGGTAAAATAACGGCAGAAATAGTGAAAAAGGCCATCAAAGATATGGATATAAATCCTAAAAAATCTAATCCGATTATAAGTTAGCAATTATAATTGAGAATAAAATAAGGATTTAGATTACAAATATATTTTAAAAGGAAATTATTATGACTGTGGAAATCAAACTGCCTGAGTTGGGTGAAAATATAGAATCCGGTCGGGTAGTTGGCATCATGGCAAGTGCGGGTGATAAAATCGAAAAGGACCAGATATTAATGGAACTGGAAACGGATAAGGCTGTTGTAGAGGTTCCAGCTGATAAATCGGGCACGATTGAAGACATCAGAGTGAATGAAGGAGATGATGTAAAGGTCGGTCAGACGCTGGTGACGATTCGTTCCGACGAAACCGCAGGAAATGAGTCAGTTAAAGCGGACAAAGATAAGCAGGCTGAGCAGGAAAGAGAAACTCAGAAAAAAAAATCTGAAACTGAAAACGTCTCAAATAAGAAAAACGCTGATGAAAAAAAACAAGCTAAACCAGTGAAAGAATCGTCGGATAAAAAACAAATAGTCGAATTTAAAATACCCGAACTTGGCGAAAATATTGAATCCGGCTCGGTAGCCGGTGTTTTAGTTTCTGTGGGTGATTCGGTTGCCGTTGATCAGGGATTGATTGAACTGGAAACGGATAAGGCGGTGGCGGAAGTGCCTTCCGAAATGGAAGGTGTTGTTAAAGAGATTTTAATTAAAGCAGGCGATCAGGTTAAAGTCGGACAGACGGTTATGAAACTTGAAACGGAGTCAGGCGCCATCGCAGATGAAAAATCTGTTCCGGATGATAAACCGCAAGCAGATAAACCCGCGGAAGATACATCAGAAACCAAAGAAAAACCTGCAAAAAAAGAATTATCCCAACCGGCTCAATATAATCAGCCGCGTGATCCGAATAATCTTGTACCAGCCGCGCCATCGGTAAGACGGTTTGCCCGCGAAATCGGCATCGATATTCATGACGTGCCCGGTTCCGGTCGATCGGGACACATATCGGTTGAGGATATTAAACGATATTCAAAATCATTAAATAAGCAAAGTGGTTCAGCGCCGGCGTTATCCAAAGGCGTTGAGGCTGAAGCGCTGCCGGATTTCAGCAAATGGGGCGAAGTGGATCCTCAGCCGATGAGTAAAGTGCGCGAAACAACCGCCAAACATTTAAGTTATGCCTGGGCTACCATTCCGCATGTGACCCAGCATGATAAAGCGGATATCACTGAATTGGAAAAGTTACGTAAACGCTTTGCCAAACACATGGAAGAGGCAGGGGGCAAACTAACGGTTACCGCCATCCTCATAAAAGTGATTGAATATGCTTTAAAGAAGTTTCCCCAATTTAATGCCAGTGTGGATATGGGCAATAATAAAATCATTTATAAAAAATATTATAATATCGGTATTGCAGCGGATACGGACCGGGGTTTACTGGTCCCGGTGATTAAAAATGTGGATCAGAAAAATATCATTCAGATTTCGGTGGAGTTGACGGAACTTTCTAAAAAAGCGCGAGACCGGAAATTATCTCTGGAAGAAATGCAGGGTGGTAATTTCAGTATATCCAATCTCGGCGGGATTGGCGGAACGGCCTTTACGCCTGTGGTCAATTCGCCGGAGGTGGCTATACTGGGTGTATCACGTTCCGCTTTTGAACCGGTATACATCGACGGCGAATTTAAGCCACGACTGATGCTGCCGTTATCATTATCCTATGATCACAGAATTATTGATGGGGCGGACGCAGCCCGTTTCCTGCGCTGGGTTTGCGAAATTCTGGAACAACCGTTTTTATTGAGTTTGGAAGATTAAAATTAATGAAATGATTGAAATATAAAACCCGGTTATAAATTCCGGATTTTTTTATACTTCAAAGAAATTATTTTACCAATACCATCCTACGAATCTGCTCAAAATCCCCAACAGTAAGCTTATAGAAATATATACCAGCATTTAATCCATCCGCATTGAAATTAACTGAATAGGTTCCATGCGGTTGTTTTTCTGAAACTAACGCAGCAACCTTTTGCCCAAGAATGTTGTAAATGGATAAATCTATATATTGTAAGGGCACATCGCTATGTGCCCCTACGGTATATGTAATAATTGTGTTTGGGTTAAAAGGATTGGGATAATTTTGTTCTAATCTAAATTTGCTTGGTTGGACTGACACATTGGTCATATTCCCTGATGTAACCGGTTCCCAGCCGGCCAGGCAGGCCCACATCCACCATGCGGCATAGGCTTTTTGATTGGCGTTTAAAGGCTGGCTATGCTGGGCGCCGCAAGTATACCAGTCGACATTCTCTGTATGAGCGGCTTGCCATTCTGTTGCCCAATTGCCAAGTAAAGTTCCATCGGAAGCATAGTAATTGCAATTATCATGAACAAATTCATAATAGGTTCCATCAGGGTCATAACATTCGATGTCGTTAAAATCATACAAAACCTTATCATTATTTATGCAATAGTCACGAATAATTTGGTTAGCTGCTTTATTATCTTCATCATCATTAATATCCGCATGACCGGTCATGTAGATAAATGTTATACCGGGATAATCTAATTCTAATTGTGTCATGGGTTCAATGTATTCGGAATTTAACGTGCCGTAGAAATATTTGTCACCTACCTGACCGCACCAGGACCACATGATCACATTCACATCAGGATTATTAGCGCCCCGGCCTGTTGTTGAATCCGGATCACCCAAATAAGACCTCGTATTGTTGATCCAATCCGGATAATACCCCACATCGCCGCCCATAGCATAGTCGTGCAAATCCAAAGCGCCGTCTGTGCCGCCATTATTCCATGCAAAAATATCTTCTGGTAAGGCTAAACTTTTTCCCCCGCCATTGGCAAAGGCAACTAATCCGGACATGCCATCAGTTATCTGACTGCCGTGGGATGTATGACCATAGGCGATGTGCAGAGAAGATTTTGCTGTTTCAATCCAGGTTTGTGGAATTTTTGTTATAGCCACACAATTGTGATCAATAATTAAACCCTGAGCATAACCGGATGCTATTATTAATGCGGAAATAAAAAACGTAAGTAATGGATAAAATGAAATGCATTTTTTCATGATTGCCTCTGATTTAGTATCTATGATGGTTTAACTTTACAACTATAATACCAATATTGAAAATACTGATGTACAATTGATATTATTCAAAATAATTGTGCAAAATATAATCATTTATGATTTTAAAGGAAAATCAAATGTAATATGCACTAACGTAAAAAAAAATAGCCCGACGTAAGAAATACACCGGGCTAGATGTATGAATAGTATTAAAGTTATAATAAGATTCCGGAATAAAATCGGAATAACGAAACCATCCCTCCAATTTTAATTTACTCTAATTGGTCAATTTAACCAATTCTTTGAATAAACTTTTTTCGGACTGAATTTTTTCTTCGTTACCATAGACACAAAAAGCATTCTGAGCGAGAATATCTTCAACGATTTTCTTCATGCTTTTAACATCATCAACAGTCGTCGCCAATATGGCTTCACGATCTTTCTGCTGATCTTCCTTTGTTGATTTCTGGAAATAATTCTGTATGGCGGCATTTCCTTTCTGTGATGGCGTCAACGGGCGGTCAATCCGCGCAATGGTTCCGATAATATAGCGAACCATTTCATTATCATCCGCTTCGAAAGATGTTAAATACTCAGGCGCCGCATCATAATTTTTAAGCGTCTCTTTTAAATTCGGATCACGATAGGAAGCAAAGTAAACGCGGCCGGTTGATCCAAACGATGAAAATCCACCGTAAGCCCCGCCGATCACACGGATCTGATTTTGCAGATAATCACTGGATAATATCTGATCCAGCACGCGCATTTTACCATCCCATTTGTAACCCAGTTTTTTAAAATCATATCCTTTTACAACATATTGTACTTTGGACGCGGCAAGCAGGCCTTCATTTTTATTTTCCAGTTTTAAATTCCATGTTTGATAATCCGCCGATCCTTCAGGCTGAGTACTTACAAATTTTTTCAAATTAGAATTAAATTTACCAACATCATCCTTAATGCAGGTAACAGAGGCCATCAAATTATTTTTGTTAAATAACATTTTCGCGGTTTCATTCAAAGCGCTTACAATTTGATCTGCTTTATCTTCAAAATTATTTACCAGATCAGTGACGAACCAGTAATATTCAACGCCGCCGGTCATTTCATCAAACATGCCTTCATTGCTGAAATAGGAGAATAAGCGTGTCCGGGCATACCCAAAGCCATTCTGTTTTATATTGGCGTCAAGCCGGGACTGATGTCTGGTTAATACA
Organism: Calditrichaceae bacterium; assembly: GCA_016928315.1. Taxonomy (GTDB): domain Bacteria; phylum Calditrichota; class Calditrichia; order Calditrichales; family Calditrichaceae; genus JAFGKZ01. The sequence goes on along the minus strand of JAFGKZ010000017.1, from coordinate 26,801 downwards.
GCCTTAAATCGGTCTTTATCGGAATAAATGGTGTTGTTAACAATTTCCGTCAGCAGCTCAAACATTTTATCAACCTTATCATCGGTCGCTTTCGATTCTACTATAAATTTCGGAATTAAATTTTCATCCCTGCGATTTTCAAGATATGTGTTAAGAAAAGTGCTGAATCCGCCGGTATGCAGATTTAACGCCTTATCCAGATCGCCATAACTGTAATTCTCTGTATTCAGACTGCCCAGCGCCTCAGCCAGCAATGCCGCATAGGGAACAAGCTCTGCCGGTAAAACACGAACATCATAATATAAACGGCCATAAACCACATTATTTGTAAAAGTTTCATGATGCAGTACCGGAATTCCGGCGACTTCGCTATCCTTTACTTCATAAAATTCAGTTTCCGGATTAATGTCCTTTAGTTCCAGCATGGGGATGGTTGCCACTGCTTCATCGGTATCTTCACGTTCCTGATAGGCCACAAGTTCCGTCGTTTCATGGACTAGTTTATCAAGGTCCTTTTCACCGAGCGTCTTTTTATATTCAGCTAATTCCTGTTCGGTTTTTTTAGTGATTTCAGCTTCCATACCTGGTTTCGGTTCCAGTACTAAAAGCAGGGCATGGGGATTTTCTATCATATATTTTTTTATAACCTGCTGTAAATAACCTTCTTTAATTGCTGATTTTATTTCTGCCAGCGGTTTTTCATATTCGAGGCTCAAAAATGGATCTTCCGCAAAGAACCATCCGTTGATGGCTTGAAAATTATAGGTTAATCCTTTCTGTGCGTCATCGCCTTCTCTCAGGCGGAATTCCACACGGTTCAATCGGCCTGCGACGGCTTCCATATCCAAACTTTCGTCTATAGCTTTCTGTAAGGTATTGTTAACAATTTCAAGAAATTTATTCTTATCAGAAGGATTGGCATTCTGAACGCGAATCTGAAATACATTTTGCTTCATTTCATCCACACCGGCCCGGATTTCTTTACCAATGCCTGCTTCCTGTAACGCCAAACGCAAAGGGGCTGATTCACCATTCACAAGAACTTCGGCTAAAATATCCAGGGCAAAAAGTAATTTTTGATCGGTATTTAGACCGCTTACATAATTAAGTGCAATATAAGTCTGATCTTCAGTGCTGCTGCCTTCGGCAGCGGAATAATATGCAGTTATCTGTTTCATATTGTCAAATGGCTTTTGCAATGGAATGGAAGCTTTAAAATCTGATTTTGTGTAATTGGAAAGGTATTCTTTATCTATAAATTCGAGTTCTTTATCGAAATCTGCATTGCCATAAAGGTAGATGTAGCTGTTAGAAGGATGATAGTACTTTTTATGGAAATTAATAAAATCGTCATAGGTAAGCGTTGGAATAGCGCTTGGATATCCACCGGATGAGAAGTGATAACTATTATCAGGGAAAAGATGTTTATCAATCTGATAGCCAAGTTCGCGAATAGGACTGGAAAAGGCGCCTTTCATTTCGTTATAAACAACGCCTTTATATACAACAGAGCTGTCTTTGTGCAGTAATTCATGATGCCAGCCTTCCTGCTTCAAAATACGAGGATCATCATAAATCAGCGGATTAAAAACCGCATCCAGGTAAACATGCATCAAATTAAAATAATCTTTGTCATTCATACTGGCAACCGGGTAGATTGTAATATCTCCGCCGGTCATAGCATTTAAAAAAGTGTTGAGTGAACCTTTGGACAAAATATCAAACGGACTTTTAACCGGAAAGTTTTTTGATCCGTTTAGAACCGAATGCTCCATAATATGCGGCGTGCCGGCATCAGATTCCGGTACGGTTTTAAATGAAATGCTGAATGTTTTATTGGGATCATCTACGGCAATTTTTAATAAACGGGCGCCGCTCTTTTCATGAATGAAATAATAACATTCTGCGTTGACTTCTTTAACGAAGCGCTTTTCTTTTAATTTAAATCCGTGATAAGTCTTGTCCACTTTATACCCTGCCCATAGTAAATTTGAAGAAAATAAGATAATAGTAAAACTAATTAACAGCAAAAAACTTATTGCCTTCATAAATAATTCCTCCTAAAAAGGTTATCATGTAAAATGATTATTCCAATAATAATTTGCATACTGGTGAATTTTAAAACTACGAGCATCCGATGATAAAGTTTCACGCCGTAAAATTAATCAATAAATATGTTTTTTCTTAATTTTTTAATCTGGCCATGTCTTTTCTTGGTTTCAATTCGTTTTTCATTAGATGTTTTGCTTGGTTTGGTTGGTATGCGGGATTTTGGAACAATCAGCGCGTTACGTATTAATGCCTGTAATCTTGCCAGGGCATTGTCTTTATTCTTTTTTTGACTGCGATGTTGCTGCGATTTTATGATGACAATACCATCATTATTGATTCTAGCATCACACATGTGCAATAACCGCTCTTTGAGGTAATCGGGCAGAGAAGACGCAGGAATATCAAATCTCAATTGAATTGCCGAAGCGACTTTATTAACGTGCTGTCCTCCCGGTCCCTGCGCGCGTATGGCGCTGAAATTAATCTCATTTAAAGAGATGAATATGTGTTGTGTAATAAAAAGTCGTGTTACATTCATCAGAATTTAGGAAGTGGAATCTTCGGCTTTTTCCCCTTTTAAAATCATAAACCAGTCAATTTTCCGGGTAAGATACATAACTACTGCTAAAATAACAAACAGACCGATACTTCCCATCAGAAGAGCAAAATCCTGAAGCTGCAATACGACATAAAGGTATCCGTAAAGAATAGTGAGTACAGAAAAGATTATAACAGTCTGTAAGTAGTGTTTTAAAACGCCTCTTGTATAAGCGGTTATTAATCCAACGTTTGCGGCGGCGGCAATAATATAGGCATATCTAAATAGGAGATGCTCTGTTAAAGCCAGCAACAAAGTAAAAAATAGTAATAAAGCAAATCCGATTAACAAATATTGAATAGGATGCAGAACCCTTTTATTTAGCAATTCAATCATGAAAAAGGCCAGGAATGTGAGGCTAATAAACATAATAGCATATTTTGTCGTCCGCATAGTTTTTTGATACTCATCCACAGGCAGCGGCAAATCCACGCCAAAGGATGAAACGTTAATTTTGTATTGTCCGCCTATCCACTGCTGCGGATAGTTTCTGTTTAAATGTAAAATTTTCCAGATTGCAGAAAAACCATTGTCCGAAATTTCATGTTCATCCGGAATAAACATGCCGATAAAGCTGGGATCTTTCCATGAGGACGATAATTCCACGCGGGTTTCCTGTCCGACTGGGGTAAAATACAATCCGGCGCTCCCATTAATATTGACTTTAAAATTGAATGTGTTCCCAAGCTTATCTGGATTAACAGGCACCGGCGCGCTTATGCCGGCATCCAGGACATCATTGGTCGTAATACCCGGGTTCGGCTCCACTATTTCATCGTTCCATGCAAGCGAGATCAAATCCTGAATTCCTTTCATATCGCTGATACCAATGGCAACGAAAGCATCGTCCCAAAGAATATCCTTGTCTGGGACCTTGAATTTTTTATAATCCACAGATTTAAATAAACCGGTAAACTCAATTTCTGAATTATAAAGGACGGCTTCGTAAATACCCCGGTAACGAATTTCAGGATTCACTTTGCCGGTAATTTGTAAGTCGGCGGGTAAGAAATGCATATAATTTATACTGCTTCTAATTTCATCGTCCGCATTTTTATAATAATAGCGATATGGAATACTTAATACCGGTCCCGATAATGTCTGAGCGGTACCCCATTTCTGGTTGATTTCATTAATCACGCTGTCCCGTCTTTCCTGACGCTCTTCTATGGTTGATTGTATCATGGCGGCTGGAATTAATAATAGCAGCGTTAATAAAGCAATAATACCCAGGCGAAGCCCCATAGAATTTTTTAATCCTTTTTTTAGCATAATATTGTCCTTTCAAGTTTGATTCGGTCAGATAATCTTACCCCTCAATAAAATAAAAGTTCGTATCAGTCAGGGTAAAAATTGATCCCTTTTCCCTAGTATCCTGATACTCATTGTCATTCAGTACGAATGCCTATTACACCCATCATTCGCCCGCTGTTCTGACCATCACGGCGATAAGAATAATAAAGTTCTTCTTTTTCATAAGTACAATCAGGATTGCATTCAACATTCTGCTTATTTAAGCCGGCTGCAAGTAGTTGATCGAATATTGCCATCTGCAAGTCCATTCTGTAATGTCCGGGTCCATCAGGTGTAAAATACTTTGGTTCAAATTGTGAATATACCGGTTCATCCACTTGAAAATTTTTCATTTGAACGCCGGGCCCAATGGTCGCCAATATTTTTTGCGGATCAGCATGAAAAATATTTTTTATTTTTTGAATGGTTTTACCGGTAATATTGGCCGCTGCACCTTTCCAACCTGAGTGTATAATGGCAATGGTTATAGTTTGAGGATCAAATATAAAAACGGGAAAACAATCGGCTGTCTGGATGGTGAGGAATAGATTAGACGTTTGCGTAATCAGGGCATCACAATCATCCACGATGCCGGGCGAATCAACAATCTGAATATGATCCGAATGGATTTGTACCGGGAAAACAAGTCTCTTTTGGGGTATGTCTAAATAATTAAAATAGAGATTACGATTTTTCTGAACATCTTCAGGATTATCTCCGCACGTCAATCCCAGATTTAAACTTTGATAGGGAAAATTACTGCAGCCACCTGTTCGGATTGAAAAAGCATGGACTAATGATAACTGAGATTTTAATAAATTAAACTGAATTATCTTTAACGAGTCCACAATCAAACAAAAATAATTTAAATTGGAGGAATTAAAATTTTCTTAATTCAATGGCACCAGTACGCCGCGCCAGTATTTTAAGAGTCGGGTTGATTTATTAAAACGGCTATTGTCCATTTTGAAATGACGGTAAATCCCTTTATATGGCGATGAGTTGGAAATTGTATCGACAAAATTTTCACGATTGATGCCAGCTTTATTGTCTGAAACCAGATTAATTATAAGGTGGAAACAGTCATAACCTATTAAATCAAATTTTTCAGGAGTTCGTTGATACTTAGTACGAAAATTATTACGGAACTGCCGATAGTCCCAGTTTTCTTCATCGATATACCCATCGGAAATGAAAATAAGACCATTTATATAAGAGCGATTCTTTTTTAAAGTCTCGGGATCGTACCAATCTGAATTACCTAATATTTGTGCCTGAATATTGGAAAGGGCAAATTGCGGTGCGATAAGACTAATATCTTCTGTATATATTGGTAAAAATATTGCATCAAAAGACGTTACGGGAATATCGGCAGAGTCAATTTTTGTATTGGTTTCTTCAAGCAGCTTTTTCTTTTCTTCGATATAATTAATATACATTGAATCAATTAAAGCCGGGGATACGGTTGGGTCCAATTCATACAGGGAGTCCTGAAAGGCTAATTTTAAACCGATTCGTTTAAGTTGTCGGAATTGTTTTGAAAAATCTTTATCTCCGGGATAATACCACTGTTCAGAGACAATTTCGCCTCCAATTTCCTGGAGATTATTTACAAATGCATCTGTAAGTTCAATAAAATAATCATCAATAGGGGCTAAAGTTACAGCGCGTTTGGCAATTAAAGAATCAGATAATTGATGAACCAAATTTTCGGATATGACATTAATCGGCGTTGCCAACTGAACAACATTCGGAGAAAGTTCAGTCAGTTTATTTTCCGAAGAAGTAGGTGAAATCATTGGAATTTTTTCATATTCTGCAATGGCAGCGCAGGCAATAGTAATATCGTTTTCAATTGGGCCAAAAACAGCAATTAAAGATCTATCAATGGCAATCTCTTTTAGCTGCTGAACGGCTGTGATCAGTTTGGAACCATAGTCATAAGGAACAATTTCTAAATCGATTCCAGGCAATTTGTTAAAATTTTCAGCAGCCATATTGGCTCCATCCAGAACTTGTTGGCCTATACGTTCATTTTCACCGCTCAAAGGTAAAAGGGCAGCGATCCGTATTGAATTACTCTTCCGGTTTTTTAATATATCATATAAACGTTGTGTTTCGCTTGTATAAACAATATTTTTTGCCGGGCTCATACGCAATTCTTCCAGAGTTATCAAAGCAGAAGCGGCATTACCTTTATCATAATATTTTTCAGCAAGATGATACATAAAAAAAATACGGGCGTATGGATCCGTTGTATTATTTTTAAGGTTTGTCAATTGACGTTCATTCAACTTATAACGTGTTGTTTGTTCCGCCAGTTTTAAAGCCTTTTTGCTGATTGATTGTTTTTTTGATGCGGCAGTAAGCCAGAAATGAACAGCATTCTCATAGTATTTCATTTTGTAATTATTATTTCCGATAAGGTAATAGATCTCATCGAGATAAGCAGATTCCTGAAAATTACTTATAAATGTTTCACAGGTATTAATAGATTCATTATACTTACCAAGTTTATATTGAGTTTTAGCCAGCATAAGATAATTGGCGGTAATTAGTTTCGAGTTTGGCAGTTTTGCAATCATGGTGCTGAAATTTTTTTCAGCATCACTATATTTTCCAGCCTGATAATCATCCACGCCTTTTCTGAAAATAGTCCATTCACGTTCCGGGGCTTTTTGTGCCTGAATTGATTGTATTATTAACAATGAAAAAATAAATACCCCAAATACCTGATTAAGGTTAAACATCTAAATATTCCTCTTGTTTAAAATTTTGGATAAGCGGATTTATAGAATCCCGATCATTCAGATAATGTAAGTAAAATTTAGCTGTTAATTTGCAAAAATAAAAATATTTATTCAACCGTGACGCTTTTTGCCAGATTCCTTGGCTGGTCAACATTACAGCCGCGCAGAACCGCTATATGATATGCCAGCAATTGTAAAGGAATTACGGTAAGCAATGGTGAAAGCGCCTGCGAGGATTCGGGAATATAAATAACATGATCACCATATTTTGCAATTTTTGTATCACCTTCGCTTGCCACAATAATAACACGTCCTTTTCTTGCGCGCACTTCTTCAATATTACTGATCACTTTATCGTAGATAGCATCTTTGGTCGCGATAAATACAACGGGCATATTTTCATCGATCAAAGCAATGGGTCCATGTTTCATTTCCGCAGCCGGATAGCCTTCGGCATGAATATAAGATATCTCCTTTAATTTTAAGGCGCCCTCCAGGGCGACAGGAAAATTATAGCCGCGGCCCAGATACAGGAAATTCTTCTCATTTCTGTAAATATCGGCCATTTCTTTAATTTTATCATTTTGTGCTAAAATTTTCTCAACATTTTCAGGCAGCCGTAATAATTCATCAATCAATTGTTTGGCTTGTACAACAGACATGTGTTTCCGGCGCGCTATCATTAATGTAATTAAAAGAATCGCGGTAACCTGCGAAGTAAAGGCTTTTGTACTGGCTACACCAATTTCCGGACCGGCATGGATGTAAACGCCGGCATCGGTTTCGCGGGCAATGGTCGAACCTACTGTATTAACAATGCCTAAGACAGTTGCCCCTTTATGTTTTCCCTCGCGGAGTGCGGCCAGTGTATCTGCTGTTTCTCCGGATTGTGAAATAGCAATTACAATTTCATCCGAACGGATAATGGGATTTCTGTATCTGAATTCTGAGGCATATTCCACTTCTACCGGGATGCGACAGTATTCTTCGATCAAATATTCACCGATTAAAGCGGCATGCCAGGAAGTCCCGGAAGCAGTAAAATATATTTTATTCGCATTGATTAATTTATTTTCTATATCCCGCAGACCGCCTAATTTCACCAAGCCTTCTTCACGCATAATACGGCCGCGCATACAATCCATTATTGTTTTGGGCTGCTCAAAGATTTCCTTGAGCATATAGTGATCATATCCTTCTTTTTCAATAGCCTCGAGATCGAAGGTGACTTTTTCCAGTTTCTTTTCAATTGTTTTATTGTGAATGGTTTTTGTTATAATACCCGATTCAGAAATCACAGCCATTTCGTCGTCTTCCAGATAAAACACATTTCGGGTGTATGGTACGAGGGGAGTAACATCGGAAGCCACAAAAAACTCATTTTCACCGACGCCAATAACAATGGGGCTGCCTTTACGAGCCACAAAAATTTTTCCTGGTTCATGGTTGGTTATCAATGCAATACCATAAGTGCCTTCTAATCTTAATAACGATTCCCGGAAGGCCTTTTCCATATCGCCATTATAGTTTTCTTCTACTAAATGCGCAATAATTTCAGTATCGGTGTCTGACTTGAATTCGTGTCCTTTATTTTGAAGTATTTTTTTCAGCACCGTATAATTCTCGATAATACCATTGTGAATTAAAACAATATTGCCTGACTGATCCGAATGGGGATGCGCATTAACCTGGTTTGGCTGACCATGGGTTGCCCAGCGTGTATGTCCAATTCCAATCGTGCCTTTGGGCGCTCCCGCTGCAAGCACGGTTTCTAAATTGCGGATTTTCCCAACTTCTTTCACAACATCGATACCGGAATCATTTAACACCGCTATACCGGCGGAATCATAACCGCGATATTCGAGTCGTTTTAATCCATTAATTAATACAGGAACCGCTTCATTATGGCCCAGATACCCAACGATACCACACATAATAACTCCTAACTTATTCCCATTCAATTGTCGCCGGAGGTTTCGAGCTGATGTCATAAACAACCCGGTTTACTCCGCTCACTTCATTTATTATTCTGTTTGATATCTTCCCTAAAATATCATACGACATTTTATACCAATCAGCGGTCATACCATCTGTACTGGTCACTGCCCGCAGAGCAATCACATTTTCGTAGGTTCGTTGATCGCCCATTACGCCCACAGATTGAACCGGAAGCAGTACAGCAAAAGCCTGCCATATTTCATCATAAATATTATTGAGGTGTAATTCTTCTATAAAAATGGCATCAGCTTTTTGTAATATATCGACCCTTTCTTTTGAAACTGAACCCAAAATCCTTACGGCAAGTCCAGGCCCCGGAAATGGATGACGGCCTATTATCTTTTCCGGTATGCCAAGTTCCCGGCCGACATTACGTACTTCATCTTTAAATAATTCGCGTAAAGGCTCAATCAACTCAAAATCAAAATGTTCCGGCAGTCCCCCAACATTATGGTGAGACTTTATGGTTGCCGAAGGCCCTTTAAAGGATACACTCTCAATTACATCCGGATAGAGAGTGCCCTGTGCAAGAAAACTAAAATTGCCGAGCTTTTTGGCTTCTGTTTCAAATACCCTTATAAATTCATTCCCGATAATTTTTCTCTTTTCTTCAGGATCCTGAATGCCGGCTAATTTAGAATAAAATAACTTGCTGCTGTTGATACAGGTCAAATCAATCGCAAAATTTTTTCTAAAAATTTGTTCTACATCATCGGCCTCATTCTTTCGTAGAAGACCAGTATCAATAAAAACACAATGCAGTTGTTTACCGATAGCTTTGGAAAAGAGAACCGCAACCACACTGGAATCAACACCGCCGCTCATGGCGCACAAAACATGACGATCGCCTACTCTTTGACGGATACTTTTAATGCTTTCCTCAATAAAGGATTGAGGCGACCATTTGCCGGAGCATTTACATATTTCAAATAGAAAATTGGATAGTAATTTTTTCCCCTCAACGGTATGCACTACCTCCGGATGAAACTGAATACCGTAAATATCCAATTGCTCATGCAGTATCGCAGCATATGGTGAATTTATTGTTTGAGCGATTGTTTTAAATCCGACAGGTAGTTTTGTCACTTTATCCCCGTGGCTCATCCAAACATTGGTAGTTACACTAATATTTTTGAACAATTTAGAATCCTTAATGATTGCTAAATTGGCTAATCCGTATTCCTTATGTTCAGCAGGAGCGATTTTACCGCCGGACAAATAGGAAATTAACTGCAGACCATAACAGATGCCTAATATTGGTATGCCTAGATCTAAAATTTCTTTTCCAATCCGAGGCGCATCTTTTTCGTAAACAGATGATGGTCCCCCCGATAAAATGATTCCTTTGATATTCCTATCTCTGATTAAATTCAAATTATAATTAAAGGGTTGAATTTCAGAAAAGACATTTAATTCACGGATGCGGCGTGCTATAAGCTGCGTATATTGCGAACCAAAATCGAGGATTAAAATGGTTTCATGTAAAAGATCATTTGTTACGGTTTTAGATTCCATTTATTTAATTCCTTTAAGAAATCATAGTTGGTTAAATCATAGTGAATGGGCGTGATAGATACTTTATTATGCATAACTGCCAAATCATCAACATCAGGATCTTTATCAAGCATCATTCTTTTTCCGGTTAACCAATAATAGGTGCGGTTGTTGGGATCCGTTCGTTTGTCAAAAGCCTCCTGGTAACGGCCTTTCCCCTGGCGGGTTATAATAATGTCATTAATCTCATGTTCCGGAACCGAAGGAACATTCACATTTAAAAGCGTTTCTTCGGGCAATCCATGTTTTAAAATTTCCCGGGCAATCCGGTACGCTATTTTCCCAGCATACGAAAAATCTTTGCTGGTAAAGGAAGTAAGAGAAACCGCCATTGCCGGAATGCCCATAATAACTGCCTCCGCAGCAGCCGAAACCGTTCCCGAATAGATAATATTAGTGGCTGTGTTGGGTCCGAGATTTATACCGCTAACGACTAAATCGGGTTTGTCTTTAAGGATGCATTGTATACCAAGCTTAACACAATCCGCAGGTGTGCCGTTAACCGCGTAACCGAAAAACGTTCCATCACGTTCAACTTCGATAACGCGTAAAGGATCAGAAATGGTAATGGCATGGCCAACAGCGCTTTTTTCAATTAAGGGGGCAACAACCGTCACCAATCCTATTTCATTCAAAGATTTATATAATTGTAAAATACCGGGCGCATAAATGCCGTCATCATTGGTAATCAATATGGATGGTGTTTTCATAGATTTTTTACAGCGGCAAAATTATCCAATAAAACTTCTTTCAGTAATTAGTTTTTTGATTCCAAAAATGATAAAATTTTGGAGATGCGTTCTTTCAGTTCATGCCGGTGGACAATTAAATCTAAAAATCCATGTTCCTGAACAAACTCAGACCGTTGGAATCCTTTAGGAAGGTCTTGCCCGATGGTTTGTTTTATAACCCTGGGTCCGGCAAAACCAATCAGCGCTCCGGGTTCAGCGATATGCACGTCGCCGAGCATCGCGAAACTTGCCGTAGTGCCGCCGGTTGTAGGGTTTGTTAAAATAGAGATATATGGAATACCCATTTTTGCCAGTTGGGCTAGTTTGGCGCTGGTCTTTGCTAATTGCATCAAGCTGAGCACACCTTCGTGCATCCTGGCCCCGCCAGAAGAAGAGACAATAATCAGAGGACATTTCAGTTTAAGCGCTTTGTCGATAGCGCGCGCAATTTTTTCACCAACAACAGAGCCCATACTGCCGCCCAGAAATCTGAAATCCATTATAGCAACGACAACCTTATGTTTATCCAGACTGCCGGTTCCGGTTACAACAGCTTCATTAATCCCTGTCTTTTTAACCGTTGCTTTATACCGGTCGCTATAATGTTTAAAATCAGTAAATTCCAAAGGATCAGCCGATTTAATATTCTTATTAAATTCACGGAAGCTGCCCTTATCCAGCAGGACAGAAATATAGACATCATTGCCTACGCGCATATGCATATCGCAATGGGGACAAACATAGAACTTTTTTTCTAATTCCTTTTTAAATATAATTTCACCACAGCCATCACATTTTATCCATAATCCGTCTGGTAGTTCTTTTTTTTGTATCGGTTTGAGCGATTCTTTTTTGCGTTTAAACCAATCCATTGTATATCCTCGCTTAATGTTTATATTTCATGCACATTACAATTGCATCTTCTTTATTGGAATAATATTTTTCCCGAACATATAATTCCGTAAACGCGAATTTTTTATAAAGATTTATTGCAGCGATGTTGGATTTCCGGACTTCCAGATATGCTGTATTGAAATCTTTAAATTTGTTTAAAATATTTTCTAATAAAACTTTTCCTAATCCCTGTTTTCTAAATTCCGGATGAATGGCAAAATTTCCGATATGAATTTCACCGCTGTAATACCAAACTACGGCATATCCGGCGATTACATTATCTTTTAGCAGCACACATGGATAAGAGTTGTGTCGGTTTTCCACCTCGATTCTAAAACTTTCCAGTGTCCAGGGATCACTAAATATTTGTGTTTCTAAATCAAAGACCACCTTTACATCTGTATGCTGCATGCGTCGGATTAATATGTTCACCTGATTCCTGCAAAAGACCTTATATAAAGTGGTTCCAAATCAGCCAGGTTATCTGCTCCGGTATCCTGATATTTTCTCCAGCCAATTTTTGCCGTAAGTGCAGCGGCATAGCGGGCTGAAGTAATTAATTGAATATGCTTCTTGATTAGTTCATATTTAATGGACTCACTTAAACACACCTTATCACTACAAATGAGTACGGCATTTTTATCAATTTCATTAACAAGATTGTTTTTATCCACAATTCTGTGGTCTTTAATTTTGAAAAATGTATGGTTACGAATCATAGTGGCCAGATATACTTCACCCTGACGCGCATCAATGAGTGTAAAAACATTTTTATGGCCGTCAGGGCAATTATCTGCTAAAACCTGATGATTACTGATACCCACAAGTGGAATCTGTTTTCCAAGACACAATCCCTGTGCATAGCTTAATCCGATTCTTAAACCGGTAAACGAACCCGGACCAATTGAAACCGCGACCAGTTTTAAATCTTCCATAAAATTTAGAGCAGTTAATTTATTTACTGCAAGAAATTTGCCCGCATTTTCAACCAGGCTTCCCACTAGTGCCGCATGCTGTTTAGGTAATTCATGGCTGTACTCTGCTAATATGCGATCATCCTTTATATAAGCAACGCTGCAAAGCAGATCTGATGTTTCAATACCAAGGATCATAATTATTCAGCACGGCTCAATGTAAAAATTCTTGACTGATTGTCAAATTCCAGTTTTAATTTATAATATTTTTTCAATTGTTTTTCAATAATACCGGGCCATTCAATAAAGGTTACAGAACCATTATTTAAATGCTCTTCCCAGCCCAAATTATCAAGTTCGCGAATATTATTTATTCGATACAGATCAAAATGATTTACCGGAATCGGTCCGTTATATTGCAAAAGGATGGCAAATGAGGGGCTGGATGCTTCATCGTATGTTTTCCATATTTTACAGATCTCTTTTACAAGAAATGTTTTACCTGTACCCAGGTTTCCTTCTAGCAATATGGTGTCGCTTAGTTGAAATAGCTGTGCTAATTCACCGGCAAATTTTATGGAATCTTCAATCGTATTTATTTTTATTTGTTTGATCTGCGTCATATGTAATAATTCTGTTCAAACAGATTTGTGAAATTAACTGAAAATGGCTATGAATACAAGCAAAAGCAGGAGTTAATTATAACTGTAATTACTTATTGCATCGCAAAAATACTATCTGATTATTTTTTTACTTTCCAGTTTAACAATGGGTAAAATTATTTCTTCAATAGAGACACCGCCATGCTGAAAACTATCTTTATAATAGGATAAATATTTGTTGTAATTTGTCGGATAAACAAAATAATAGTCTTCTTTGGCAATAATATAGCTGGTATTTATGCCGCGCTTAGGCAGTTTCCATTCATACGGGTCTTTAATATAGATAGCATGCTTTCGATCGGCTTTTAAACTTCGGCCGTATTTGTATCGTAAATTCGTAGAGGTTTCACGATCGCCAATTACTTTAGTCCCGTGCAAACCGCGAATGCTGCCATGATCAGATGTCAAAAAAGTAAGCGCATTGGTTTCGGCAATCTGTTTAAACAATCCAAGCATTGGAGAGTGTTGGAACCAGGAGCGGGTTAGAGAACGATAAGCCGCTTCATCGGGAACGATATCTTTAAGAATAGGCAAATCGGAACGCCGATGTGCAAGAATATCCACAAAGTTCACTACAATCGCTAATAACTTGGAATCCAGATAATTATGCATATTTTTTTCGAGGTTTTTAATATCCTCATTATTCATAATTTTTACATACTTCAAATCATTTTTTAAATTAAGCCCGCTGCGCTGTAACTGTAATTCAAGTAATTCTCTTTCATAACGATTCAGACTCTCATCATCTTCATTTAGAGACCATAATTCAGGATATTTTTTTTCAATCTCGTGGGGGAATAATCCGCTAAAAATGGCATTACGTGAAAAGGGTGTAGCGGTTGGCAGTATGGAATAATAATAATCCTTTTGTACGCGGAAATCATCATAAAAAAAGGATTCGATACTGAAAAATTGATCCGTGCGCATACAATCAATCACAAAAAAGATAACCTGGTTGCCTCGTTTTATTTCAGGTATTAAATAATTATTAACAATATCTACAGAAAAAACAGGCCGCTTAGAAGCATTTGTTTCGGCAACCCAACCGGCGTAATTTCTTTCAATAAATTTGCCAAATTCTTTATTGATCTCGTTACGGTGATCGTACAATATTTGCCGATAATCCGTATCGGTTGTAGAATCCAGGTCCATATCCATGCGAAAAAATTTAAGAGTATAATCAATCCAATCCTGCGCTGATAGAGGTTTCATTAAAGAGGCGGAAATTTGAGCTAATTCCCGGGCGTATTGCTGGCTTCTTTTTTCAGTTATGATATCTTTTTTATCGAGTAATTTACGGCAGGCCATTAAAATTTGGCTGGGGTTAACCGGCTTGGTTAAATAGTCGTCAATACGTTTACCAATGGCCTCTTCCATTAAACTTTCTTCTTCGTTTTTGGTGATCATAATAACGGGTAATTGCGGAGAATAATCTTTAATCTCGTTTAGGGTGGTTAAGCCGTCTTTTCCGCTCATCATTTCATCAACCAGGACGATGTCGTATTGATTGTTCTTAACCTGATAAACTGCGTCGTCGCCATTGGTTACGGTCACTACCTCGTATCCTTTTTCACGCAGAAAGAGGACGTGTGCCTGTAGAATTTCTATTTCATCATCTGCCCAGAGAATTTTTTGCATAATTTAATTTCAACTCCCAAAGTATAATCTATCCAAATATTAATCCATTATTCAAAGATAAAAAATACATTTATTGCTTTGTTTTGTTCCACAAGTTAAACTAAATTTAATTAATATTCTTAAAATAACGCTGACGAATAACTTCATACATTATTATGGCCGTTGATACAGAGGCATTTAGTGAATTTAATTTGCCCAATTGCGGAATAGTAATTAATTCATCACAGACCGTCTGTATATTTTTCCGAATACCTTTATCTTCACTTCCAATGACCAGAGCGGTTGGATTTGTAAAATCGACCTGATAAATGGATTGCCTGTTGGAAACGGATGCAGCAAACACAAAAATTCCATGCTGCTGTAATTGTTTGATTAGAAGAGTTATATTTTCTGTCTGATGAATTTTTACTCCAAATAATGCGCCGGCTGAAGTTTTAGCTACGGTCGCATTGATGGGAGCGCTGCCTTTTACCGGAAGTATAACTAAATCGGCATTGGTAATTTCAGCTGTGCGGATGATAGCTCCCAGATTATGCGGATCCTGTATTTGATCCAGTACCAATATAAATGGATTGTTACAATGACCTATAAATGAATCTAAAGATGCAATATCAATAAAATTATCATAAACCACCTGCGCAGCCACTCCCTGATGCACAACCGCACCGACAATTTTTTGAATATCATTTTTATCAACATAGTTGACTTTAACTAATTTTTTTTGAGCAGTTTCTTCAATTTGTCTGATCGGTTTATCCTTTGCTTGTTTTGCTATCCAAATATTTTGTAAAACGCATCCGAATCGCAAGGCCTCAAATACAGGCTGCCGGCCAAATATTTTAATAGGGATTGGTTTATTGATTGTATTATTTATCATAATAGTCATTACGCCGAATACGGTTATAACAAAATCAGAACCAAGTTTAATCAATTGTGATGCAATTTCCAATTCCAAATTTGTTGACCGGAAGTTAAGTTGGCTGGAAAATTCTAATTTTAATAAAATGAATTTATTGTGTAAATTCGGTTTAAATAATGATAAATCTTGGAGTATTAATGGAAATAGGAATCGTTGGATTACAGTATTCCGGCAAGTCAACAATCTTTTCTACTTTATTACAGCATAAATCAGCGGATTCCGGCGGCGGTAAAGAAAGCGCAGAACGCGGCATTGTTAAAGTACCCGATGAACGGCTGGATAAACTAACAAAGCTAATCAATCCCAAAAAGCAAACAAACGCAACACTGGAATTTGTTAAAGTCCCCGGATTAGAACAGGATGGCAGCCAGGGTCAGGGATTACCATCTCAATTTTTGAACAATTTAAAAAATGTAGAAGCTCTTTTAGTACTAATCCGAAATTTTGAGAATGAATATTTCCCCCATCCAAAAGGACGAATAAATCCTGCCGCTGATATAGACTTTATCAATTCTGAATTTTTGTTAAGTGATTTAATGCTGGTGGAACAGCGTATTGAACGCTTGCAAAAAATGATTCCAAAAACAAAAAATGATCAAGACAAACGCATACTCGATTTGATGCTTCGTTTAAAAGATCAGTTGGAACAGGAAAAACCTTTACGGGATATGGATTTTAGCGATGACGAGCGGTTTATGTTAAAAGCTTATCAGTTTTTAACCATTAAACCCTTGTTGTATGTAATCAATATTCAGGAAGATCAAATTCCGAAGGCAAATTTTATTGCTAATGAACTTTCCGGTTTTGTTACAAAAAATTGTGCCTTAACGGTGTTAAGCGCCGAAATTGAAAAAGAAATTGCAGAATTGGAAGAGCAGGATGCTCTTATATTTATGGAAGACCTGGGTATTCAGGAACCGGCTATGTATAAACTGATCAGGAAATCCTATGAGTTATTAGGCTTGATATCTTTTTTTACAGTTGGAGAAAAGGAATGCCGCGCCTGGACGATTCGAAACGGATCAACGGCTCAAAAAGCTGCCGGCGCAATCCATACGGATCTGGAAAAAGGTTTTATTCGCGCGGAAACTGTTCATTATGATGAATTGATTGTGAATGAATCTCTGGCAAAGTGTAAGGAGAAAGGATTGCTTCGGCTGGAGGGTAAGGAATACATTGTTAAAGATGGCGATGTTATGACAATCCGTTTTAATATATAGCCTTAAGTATGACGACAATAAAATCTAAAACGGGGAAAATAATATTTAGAGGTAAAAATGGTTGAGATTGTTGATTTAAGCGTTTTAAACCAGGATGATAAAAGAACGGCTTATGTTCTTGATACTAATGTTCTCTTGCATGATCCCTCTTCCATCTTTCGTTTTGATGAACATATCGTTTTAATACCTTTGTTTGTTTTAGATGAAATTGACAGCAAGAAAAGTGATCCTGTAATTGGATACAATGCCAGGGAGATCAGCCATAAGCTTGAACATTTACTTGATAAACGGGAGAGCCCTTATCACGCTATCCAAATTCCTAATGGCAAAAATGGAATGCTCTTTTTTACCAATGGTTATATGTCAAATAAATTTCCCAGTGAGTTGTCTTTAAGTTATAAAGATAATGCAATTCTATCTCATCTTATGGGAATGAAAGAGGCTTTTCCCAAACGTCATTTTAAACTTGTAACAAAAGACCGCAATCTTCGGATCAAATCCAGCGCGTTAGCCATTCCTAACCAGGATTATCTGCATGATAAAATTTCCGAGGAATACTTAGCCAGCTTCTTCCAGCCAGTCAAAGAAATACATTTGGATGAAGAAGAGATAAACCAGTTGTTCAAATCTAAAACGGCTGCTAACTGGTTGATACCCTATCGAAAAAAATGGCACCTGCAGGAGAATGAGGGGGTAACCTTATACGATCCGGCTGGTCAATTTTTCGGTATGGGTATACGAAAAGAGGACAAGCTGAGGTATTTTGATTATCATTCCACAAAAGTGCTGGATATGCCGCCAAAGGTTCTTGATGGCACTAAGTACACACATAATTTTGAACAGTCTGTATGTATACAACAAGCCCTGGATGATGATATTAAGATACAGATTATTATCGGCAAAGCGGGAACAGGCAAGACCCATATTGCCATGGCCGCTGCACTGGAGAAGGTTTTTAAAGATCGTAAATATGATTCGATTAAACTGATTAAACCGGTTATCACAAAAAGCCGGTTAGGTGAAGATATTGGCTTTCTACCCGGATCAGTTAAGCGAAAACTATTGCCCAAAATGCGGCCGTTCGTTGAAAAGCTGCGACAATTTACCAATGATTCCGATACCGATGAAGGGTATAAAAAGCTTTTAGATTCCGGCGTTATTGAAATGTTAAATCTGGCCGATATCCGTGGCGCTGATCTGGCAAATTCTTTCGTTATTTTTGACGAAGCACAGAATGCCAATCCATTCCAGATGCTGACCCTGGGAACCCGATTGGGTGAAGATGCGAAACTTATCGTATTGGGCGATCCCACTCAGATTGATAGTATATACCTCGATAAATATAGTAATGCACTGATTAATTTGTATGAAAATGCTCTGCAAAATTCTGCGCCATTTATTGCTCAAATCTGCTTAGTACAAATGGTGCGATCCCATACTTCAAAATGGTTTGAAGATTCAATCCAAATGGCAAGAAAATAGCATCAACTAAAATGATGCCGAAACTAAAATCGATTGATAAAATTCAATTCCAAAACAGCCTTTTAAACTGGTTTAAAAAAAATAAACGCAGTCTCCCTTGGCGGGAGCAAGCACACTGGTATCCTGTCTTTCTCTCTGAAATAATGCTGCAGCAGACTCAGGTGGATCAGGCTTTGCCATATTATGTAAAATTCATTAAGCGATATCCGAATATACATGCATTAAGCAAAGCAACCGAACAGGAAGTGCTATCTCTTTGGGCAGGTCTGGGCTATTATTCCAGAGCCCGTAATCTTTTAAAAACAGCCCGAATTATCGTGACCGATTATCAGGCTAAATTTCCACGCGATATAAAGCAGGCTTTAATGTTACCAGGAATTGGCAAATATTCTGCATCAGCTATCTTGTCTATTGTATATAACCTGCCTTATGCTGTGGTTGATGGAAATGTCTATCGGGTGATGTCCAGGTTGTTCGCTGTCCCGGATGATATCAGGCTCAACAAAACGCAGAAATCAATTCAGAAAATATCAGATCAATTACTTTCTAATATTGATCCCGGTAATTATAATGAAGCCATTATGGAACTTGGTGCTGTAATCTGCAAAAAACAAAATCCTGATTGTATTAAATGTCCTGTTCAAACCTTTTGTGAAGCCTTTAAAAAAAATGAACAATTACGATATCCGATTAAATCAGCAGCGCCGTCTAAAAGAAAAATAACACATCATGCCTTAATAATTGTGAATAAAGAGGCGTATTTATTTGTTCAAAGACCGGCTTCAGGATTGTTGGCGTCTTTTTGGGAGTTCCCAATACTGGAGATGAAAAAAAAGGATATCAAGGATGAATTACTGGAATCAGAGTTGAAAAAAATTTACGGAATAGAAGGAAAGGTAACTTTAAAAGGTGATGTTTTTCGTCATCAATATTCTCATATTGATTTGACTTACCAACCGGTGATAATAAAATCAAATAATAAAAAAATAAAGTATCTTAACAATTACCGGGCTAGTAAATGGTGCACATTTGAAGAGTTAAATGAATTACCAATACACAATGCCCATCTTAAGCTGATTGAATGGTTTAAAAATCTAAGCCAATAGATATATAAGCGGCGTCTGTGCCCCGGGTAGTTCGGCCATAACCAAGATAAAGCGGACCTAAAAAGGTATCAAATGCAATTGCGCCTCCTAATGCAGAAAAGAAATCATCGGAAGTAAATAAATATTCCGGTTCATTCCAGATACCTGCAAAATCATAGCGAATTAAAAGATAGGCGTCATTTATCAATAGGTTATTATTTCCCATTTTAAAAGGCAGACGATAACGATACTCAGCGTTTGCAGAAAATAATTGCCGGCCGTAGTATTCATTTTCCATAAGTCCGAAAAAGCTATGCAGCCCCCCCAACCTAAAGTTTTCGGAAAAGGGCAGGGTGAGATCACCAATACCTACGAATAGTTTTAAATGCCAGGTATGATATGATCTGAATGTATAATACCCTTCGAGATTGATAAGCGCTTTTGTATATGTTTCACCTGTTTCCAGCACCAAACGATTGCCGGATTCCCATGCCCAGTAATTGTATATACCAGTGGTGGGAAAATCACGACGATCACGTTTATCGGAAGATGCCTGTAACCGTATCGTACGAATCTCATTTGTCTGGTTGATATCAAAATCCCCGTCATAGGTTTCATCTTCAATATTTTCCTGTCTGAATTCTGCAATCAATTGACCGAGTCTGCGAAGCTGTCTGCCTAACTGTATCCGAAAACCGGTACGTTCTTCGCGATAATGCCCTACAGGATCTGCAGGATTGCCAGCCGGATTAATTTGCCAGTTATGATATACTTTGAAGCCGAAATTATAATTACTCAAAAAAATGCGATCCTCAATAATACCTAATCCGACATAACCATCGCGCATACCCAGTCGTGCTAAAAAGTCAGCCTGCATACTGGTACCCCAGATATTTTCGTGACTTAACTCAATATAAGCCTGCATCCGCCGCTCATTGTCATACTTACCGCCAAGACGTGCCACAATGGGTGATTTTTCATGAACTTTTACCACTAAATTAGTGGATGAATCGGTTTTAACCACATCTACATTCACGCGTTCGAAGAGATTTGTAGCATAAACATTTTGTATCGACTGCTGAATAGGTTTCCAGTTAAACACATTATTGTATTGGTATTTAAATTCGCGGTCGATCACATATCTTTTTGTAGTTTCATTTCCCTCAACTTCAATTTCATTGATAATGCCTTCATCAATATAGATGGAAAGTGTACCTGTCTGATCATTCCATTCAATATTCTTAATTGAAGCTAAAGAATAACCATTTTGACGGTACAAAGTGATGATATTTTTAATATCGTTCTGTAGTCTAATATAATTCAATTTATCATCCAGCTTAATTGATAAATTATCCCGAATCTGCTCGCCGGATATGACATTATTACCAATGATAAAGATATTATTAATCGATGCAAATTCTGTTAAATCACAGGATATGGATACGACGGTATCACGGGGATTAATATTTGTATAAATTGATTGATAATAACCATCCTGCAAAATAGAATCCATAGCATTAATGATAAAATTTCTATTTGTATAAGTATTTACAATTTCTGCACAAATAGGAAAATCATTAATCGGGACTGGTTGATTGTTTACTTTGATGGATATGCTGTCAACATAGAACAGAGAATCGGATAAACTAACCGTTTTACCCGTAACCTGTTTAATTCTTTCTATCTCTTTTTCTGCAGCTTGTTTGCCAATTTCAATTAACTGATCAATGTCATCAAACTGATCGCTGGGGAATTTTTCCAAAACCGGTTGTATTACCACATCCGCTTTTTGTTTGTCTATAGTTGTAGAATTTGCCGACATAATTGTTGTGGCCTGATCAACCAATTTCCATGGAACCAGTACATCATCCTTTTCACGCAATCGCGAAGTGGCATCCACAGCGATTGTTTTCTGAGCGCCTTCATCCAGCGCGGCCTGCACGGGTAAATTTGATAATAAGCCTCCATCTACTAAAAGCATACTGTCTTTTTCAATGGCGGAGAAGAGAAGAGGAACGGCTAACGAAGCATTGATTGCCTCGGCAAGATTACCATTTTTCATGATGATCTGTTTACCGGAAACGAGATCAGTGGCAACAGCGCGGAATGATATTTTAAGATCATCAAAATCGTTATAGACCTGGTACCGTGCTTTTAATAGCTGTTCGGATAAAAAAGTAAGAATTTTTTGCCCCGGCGTAAAAGATGAGGGGATATATGGACTTAAACCATTAAATCGTACGGAAATTAAATATCGGTCCCGCTTATCGATCTGACTGGGAAACAGCGTTGTCCGCTGGGCGCTGTCTCTGTATATATCGTCCCAATTTACAGATTTCAATATTTGCGTAATTTCATTGCAAGTATAACCTGATGCATATAAGCCGCCAATTACACTGCCAATGCTGGTTCCGACAATCAAATCAATCCGGATGTTATTTTTTTCGAGGACTTCAATCGCACCCAGGTGAACCAGACCCCGGGCGCCGCCGCCGCTCAATACTAAGGCGATTTTTGGTTGATCTGAAATATCCTGATTATTTTTTACAAAGACCTCAGCCCCCTCAATAAGGATCTCTTTTGTATATACCTCATCCCCATATAATGGAAACGAAGTGATAATAAACACAATAAAAACTATGGCGGTAATCGGTTTTAAGAAATAATTCATATATTGGTAATTAATTTTTTTTAACCGGCGAAACGAATCCCTGATGTGCGTTAAGTTAAATAAATAGCAGATATTAGAAAAGTTATTTTAGTTCTTTTCGTTTTGCTGCTGTATAAGTTGTTTAAAATACAATTCAATCAAATTCTGATAATCCGATTGGTATCCTTCGTTTAATGATTTCTTTAAAGCATCCTGCAGTTTCTTTTTTTCCAAGTCCGATAAATGTTTTAAGGAGCCCGGATCAATAACCATATATTTTTTTGCAGTTTCCGCTTTACGTTTTTTTGAATATTCGCGTTCCCGGACAGATTTTTGCGCATCCAGCATTCGGGAAAGTATTTCTCTTTGCCGTTCAATAGTTTTTCTGTCGACATTCTGCGTTAACAAATCCTGAACTACTTCATCCATTTTACTGCCAAGTTCACCAAGGCGGCCCATAATATCCTGTCTGGATCCCATCTTACTTGACATTTTCTCAAGGGCTTCCTGGATAGCCGCCTGTTCACCGGCAATACGCCGCATTTCACCTTGTTGCTGCAAAGTCATAGAACCTTGATTACCCTGGGTTTGAAACAGATTTAATGTTTGCTCATTAAGCTGTCCCTGGCTGCCGGCCATTTGCTGAAGTTGTTCTAAAAATTGTTCAAATCCGGTTGCTGATTGCGACTGAGCCATCTGCGACATGGATTGCTGCATCTGCATAACGCTCTCGTTAAGTCCCTCCAAAGCCTGTGCCTGCTGCTGCATGGCCTGCGTTTTATTTCTCTCGGATAATTCCTCTATACTTTTGGCCATACTCATCTGGCTTTTTCCGAGCAATTTACTCATTCCGGGTTGTATGAAAAATGTCTTCTTTGAAAGTTCAACTAATGCTGAAATCAATTTTTGAAAATTTTGTTGTTCACGTCCCTGTTTTACAGATATATCCGCAAAATCTTCATTTAACGCTGAGGTTGTTTGCGTATCATTTAAAATTTGTTCCTGATTAAACGATAATTGTAACAATTTCTGCGTAGCGCTTAACATCTGTTCCATTATCTCATCCTTATTTTGATTGAGCATTTTGGATTGCGCCTTTAATATAGATGCCTGCATTTGGCTTATCTGTTTTTGCAGATTTTGTGATAAATTTGCGGCCATTTGCTGATTGTCCTGCTCCAGATTTTGTTGCAGCATCTGCATCTGATTTTGTTTCTGCATTGATTCAGCCATTTGCTGTACAGATTTTAGTAATTGGTGTGTTTCCTTAAAATTGGATAAACGAGGCTCATTTAAAACATGGTTTAAATTCTGTTTCAAATTCTCTAATAATTTTTCCTGCTGTTTTTGCTGATTAATCAGCTGATTTGTTTCTTCTTTGTTTAATGATTGTTTATCCTGAAGTCGGCTGCTAATTTTTTCCTGCTGTTCCATCAGGCGGATAACTTCCTGTACAAGCTGATCCATTTTTTGTTCTAACTGAACTTGTTTTAGTAATTCCATTGTGCGTTCAATTTTCTGCTGAAATTCTTCCTGATTCAATTTGAAATTTTCAAAGGCTTGTTGAACCTGTTTAGGATCAGCCTTATCTAAAGATTGCTGCAAATTATTTATTGCATCCAACAATTCCGGTGTGGCAATTTCTTGAAAGAGTTCCTGCAGCTGTGAGTACTTTTCTAATAACTCCGGACTGATTAATTCATTATTTGCCATTTTATTAATTAAATCTTCCAAGTCCTTTTGAATTTCTTTAATTTTTTCCTGAAGTTGTTCCTGCTTATTCAATGCGTTTTCAATTTGCTGTTTTTGCTCCCATTCCAGCTCTTCGGCCCTTTTAAGCTCACGATTTATCTTTTCCAGTTCTTTTTTTAATTCTTCAGATTGTTTAGCGGCCTCATCCATTTTATCTATCTGTTCACTTTCCTTTTCTGCGAAGGTATCAAAGATCTCTTCCAGAGAGGGGAAACGAATATAGAAAGTTTTACTTTTACCAATACCGGGTCCTGATATGTTATTGTTATCTTTAGCCTGTATGAAGTAGGCAATTCTATCTTCAAAGGCAACAGGTAGTTTATTAAAATCCCAGAAGTGACTTATTATCAGCCGTTTTAGATTTGATGGATGAGCGAGATCAATAACATGCCAGCCACTGTCAGATAAAGTTTCCGATTTACGTATATATTTATAATGAAGAGAGGTTTTATTTATGCCATAATCATCAATTACTTCGGCCTGAATCGCCAGGGTGGCGTCAAGTTGTATTTCAATATCTTCACCGGGTTCAATGATTTCCACAAATGGTGGATTATCAGGTTGAATGGAAATGGTGTATTCAATAGGGTTCTGATTTGTATATCCGGCCGTATCCTTCAATACTACTATATAATTCGAATTTTCTGTAATATAAAATTCAGTAGAAATTCGCTTCCCCTGAATTTGACAATTTATCGCATTACCCTCTGCAAATATTAAGTTAGCAGATTCTAAAACATTATTAACGATGGCTTTAAAACTGATTTTTGAGCCGGCTAATCCGGTAATGTCACCAATATTTCTTGCAAGATATTGTATATCCTGCCCGGCATAGATAGGCGGCGTTATAGATATATCAATATTATTGGTTATAGGCGGGGTAATGATATCAACATAATAAAATTTTGAGACGAGCTTGTTTTTAAGCGATTTATTTTCCGGCGATTGAGCCCGAATTTGATATTTGAATGGTTTCTGGAGATTTGTCATTGAAGCATTATAATAGCCATCCGTCTTTTTTAAATCAATCTGTTGGTATTCTTGATTGCCTTCCGGAAGAATGATCAAATCACAACTATTTATCGCAGGTCCGCTGTATCCTACCTTAAAATCAATTGATTCTCCTTTAATAACTTTTACATCACCCGGAATTATATTAAATGAAAAATCAGGAATTAGGATATATTCGTTGGTTGGATTTAATAACCGTAATGATGAATGAATAATTCGGTCCGCTTTAAAGGACAATAAAATGATTGCGCTGATAATAATTGGTATTACAAAACTTAAAGGTGGGATATATTCTGATAATTTAAGCCGTTGGGAAAAATTATACGTTTCAAATTGGTCAAGATATTTTTTTACAGCCGCTGATCGCAAGCCCTCTGATATTTGACTGTTCTGTTTTTTTATGATCAGATGATAAGCGTTTAAAAGGGAGTTTTTTGTTTCCGGAAAGTAGATTTTAATGATGGAACAAATATCAGTAAGATCAGAATGCAATTTAAGTGATGATATATTCAATAACGGTTTTAGTATAAGTGTAATAAACAGAAAACTAATTATAAAAATATGAATAAACCACAATCCCCAGCGGGTTATTGTAGAAAAATAAAAGAATATATCTGCAAGACAAACGCTCAACCAGAGTATAAGGGCTATACAACCAAATAAAATGAATCCTTTTACAAATTCAAATAACCGCTGTTTCCGTCCGAAACGATAAATATTTATGAGTAATTTATTTTCTTTATCAGTCATTGATTAATTAATTAAAGCGTATAAAACAATATTTACCATCATTCTTAATGCTTGCTCGTGTTTCTCAGGCGGATCGTTGTGTATTTCCTGATTCTCGCAGCCATCACTCAGATCTGTATTAAAACTATAGAAACAAACCAACCGTCCTTCATAGATTAATCCATAGCCTTTTGGGGGTCCGCCGTCATGTTCATGAATTTTAGGAAGCCCCTGATCAAAATGGTAATGAATATGATAAATGAGATGTGAGAAGGGTAATTCGACAAAATTAAGTTCCGGAAACACTTTTTTCATTTCCCGGCGAAATGATAAATTCATGCCGTAATCATCATCGGCAATCAAAAATCCACCATGGATCAAATAGGATCGAAGTTTAATGATTTCATCTTCATCAAAAGAAATATTGCCATGCCCTGCTATATAAGCGATTGGGTATTGATTGAATTCAACGTCGGAAATTCTGCAAGCGGCTTCCTGTTTGGATACATTTAATCCTGTTTCAGAATGAACCCGATCCAGAATATTAATCCATGTTGTTTTATTGCCATACCAATCGCCGCCGCCATTGTAATGAATACGAACAGGCTTTATATCCTGAGCCCGGATAGGATACAATAAAAGTAAAATTAAAATTAGAAATCGTGTCATAAAAACCCCTTAAAAATTAAATGAATCCATTGCAAATAACAAATGAATTTATCCCTGATAACAATTATAAACTTATAATTGTTTCATATAAATAAATATAAAATAGTCGGATAATATCAATAAGGATTTTTATTATAAAGAAATGTTTTAGATAATATCTATCGCTGTAAAAATATATTAAAATGATATTAATTGAATTT